>PXDC01000534.1 GCA_003565135.1 Verrucomicrobiota bacterium | reverse complement strand
GGCGCACCTGCACGCTGGACCCCATCGTGCTGTGGGATCCGGATGTGGGCGATATCGTCACCGACGGCGGCCCGTTCACCGGGGGCTACGTGTACGGCGAGGGCTGGATTCCGATTTCGGAAACGCTGCTGGGGATTCCCGCAAGCTGCATGTTCCGGATCTCGGCCGGCGTGGGCGCCGGAGCCTTCTACTTTGTCGAAGGTCCGACCTTCGGGGGGAAGATTCTCGCCGGGGTCAGCGGGGAAGCTTTGTGCGCCGTTTCCGTAAAGGGCGAGTTGCGCATGGCGGGCGTCAAGCAGGGCGATGACATCAATTTCAGCGGGCAGGGATCGGTTGCCGGGAAAGTCGGGAAATGCCGCTTCTGCCTGAAATACGAAAAAACCATCAGGGCAACCTACAAGGCTGGAGAATGGGATATCGATCTTTAGAACGAAGTTTGGCGAATGAGCGGCCCGCCGGGGCGATTGTGGCGGGTTTTCTCGCGGTGGCCTTTCTGGCCGCCGTCCCGCATGCCGCGGGGCAGGATGAGGACGAGTCGGGCCGGCTCGTGTTCAGTTCCGGTTTGGTGACCGAGTCGCAGGGCGAGGACTGGGCATTCGTGTCCTGGCGGGCGACCGAAACCGACCTTTTGCTGCGGAGACCGGTCGCGATTTACGCGAAACCGGGCTTTCCGGACGAGCCGGGGACGTACGAGCGCATTTCCGTGGCGGACGTGCAGATGGAACCGCAAACCCTCTCGGCGATCATGGGCCGTGCCGAACGCCTGGGGGAATCGCGCGAGGAGCTCGAGTCTCGGATCGACGAGGTCTTTCACGAACTCGTGCCCGACGAGGACATGACGCTGGGAGAAAAACTCTCGGCGGTGATCCAGGGCGCCATTGCCGAGCCGGACCTGCAGGAGAACCTGGTGTGGCTGGCGCGCAACAGTCCGGGGCTCGCCATGGCCATGGGCCAGGGGTACGCCGGTGCGGTGGACGGCGTGACCACGTTCGAGCTGCGGGAGCTCGACGGCCCGGACGGCGACATCGTTCGCGTCTTCGGCCGGACCACCGTGGATCCGGCCAACCCGGTCGTCCTGCCCGCTCCCGGGCGGCCGCGCGACGTGACCGTGGAAGATCCCCGCGGCCATTTGAACGTGCGCCTCCTCTGGGCGTATCCGGAAGCGCTGCGGGAAGTTACCCTCCTGAAATACGGTTTCAACATCTACCGGGTGGACCGGGAATTCGCGGAAATGGAGGAATGGGACGTCGACCCGCCGGAACCGGGCGAGCTGGCCCGGGATGCCGAGGGATTGGAAGAGGTCGTGCGGGTCAACCGGTTGCCGGTCCTGGCCGACGAGACCCTGACCGAATCCGAAGCGGCGGACCTGGCCCAGGAGCGGCACGAGGACCGGTTCTTCTTCACCGACGACAACGACCGCCGCACCCCGGAGGATGAAGCTTTCCAGGACGGCGAGCAGTTTTATTACTTTGTGAGCGCCCGCGACCTGCTCGGGCGCGACGGGGCCACCTCGCCGGGGACGCTTGTGACCGTGTGCAAACGCCTTCCCCCGGTGCCTCCCCAGCACCTGGATGTGGAAAACGTTTACGAATACGAAGCGGGCGACGGGGAGCAGTTCCTGCGCGTGACCTGGCGCCAGAACGACGAGAACGATCCCCGGTTCGCTTCGTCGAACTACTACGTCTACCGCTGGGACAGTCTCGAGGAGATGCACGCCAAAGCCGGCAACCCCGCGGAAAACCTGGTGGGCGGGCCTATTCCGCATCTCACGGGCGCCGAATTCGGGCATTTCGACGACACGGGCCTCGGCGCCCCGGACATCGAAACCGACGCGGGAAGAACCTTCTGGTACACCGTGCGCGCGGAAAGTGATTCCGTCTGCGGGGGGGACGACCTGCAGGACCCGGCCTTCAATATCTCGGGCAACAGCCCGCCCGCTTTCGGCGTGCTGCGGGACCGCGAGGGGCCCGACGGTCCGCGCGGAAACCTGGGGATCGCGTGCCTGCTGCCGGAAGCCTACCCGGCCGTCGATCGGCCCAGTCCGGGCGAAGAACGGACCTCGCCGGAGCAGGTCGAGTTTCACTTCAGCGCCCAGCGCCTGCATCCGGAAATCGCCTGGGCGGAATTCTTTCTGGTTTTCGGTGGCCGTGAAGGGGACCAGTTGACCTCCCTCGGACGCGTGCATTTCGACCGAAATGGAGACGATCTGGTCGACCTGACCAGCGCATTCCACGTCGGTTCGGACGCCTCCGATTTCGACGTGACGGTGGCCTGCCGGGTGGGGACCTATGGCGGACGGATCTCGGAGCCGGCCTCCGTCGTCGCGTTCCTGTCGCCCGGCTGGGTGACCGAGGTTCCGTTCATGGCGGACGTCGACCTTGTGCGTACCGCCAAAGGAGAGGACTGTTCGCAGCACACCAGCCGTGATCCCGGCGCGCCGGAAGGCGAGGGTGATGTTCAGCCGATTACCGGCACGATCGGCCTGACGCCCGGAACGCGGGAGTGGAAGCTGTACCGGCGGATCGACGACGGCCCGATGCGTTTGATCTCGCAGGGCGAAGGCGATTTCGAAGAAGAACAGGAAGTGTCGTGGGAAGACGACGCCATGCCGGCGGCGGCCACGAGCCGGATCTGTTATTTCGCGCAGCTCTTCGACGAACACGGCAACGCGAGTCCCATGGTGCGCCTCGACTGCGTGGACGTCGCCCACTCCGACCTTCCGACCCCGATCCTGACCTCGGCGACCCCTCTGGAAAGCGACGGTGACGGGGAAACGGAGATCCGGTTGCGATGGTTCTGTCCGCCGACCGGCGTCGAGCGTTTCGAGGTCTGGCTGACGCCGGCGGAGGAGTCCGGGGACGTGGCGACAAGCTCGCTCTCCGGCCCGCTGTTCGAGGAGCCGGAGGAAATCCCCGGCGGAGAAACGGACTCGTTGCACCACGCGTTCCAGACCCCGCGCGTGGAAAGTGATTTCGGGAGCGGGGCCGAGTTCGCGGTGACGGTCGCCGTCGAGGAGGGCATCCAGTACGAGGCCGTCGTTCGGGCCGTCGGCGCGGGCGGCCCGCCGTCCGCCGACCCCGACAACCAGGAGGCGCGCGCGACCGGAGCCTTCAGCAACCGGCTCGCGTTCGCCTGGCACGAGCCGGACCCGGACCCGGGCCCGGAAGTTCCGTGGCCGGAGAGGCCCTTGCCGAACCGGGCGGCGCTCGCCGATCAGGGCGACGATCTCGAAATGCGGGTTCTCGATTTCGACGGCTTTACAATGGCGATCAAACTCGGTGAATACCGGTTCGAGGACGACGAAGGGGAGCCCATCTTCTGGCACAATGTGTTTCCGTTGGACCAGGAACCCGAAGACTTGTTCTTCCCCATGAACGGGACGGAGGGACCGGACAGCCTGTTTCCGTTCGCGGTGTACCGGGCATTCGTATCGGACGCCTATGCCGGTCCCGCCCCCGGCACCCTGGTGCAGGTGACGCCGGTGATGGAGGATGTGGCTTACGAAACGGATTATCTGATCCTCCGCGGCCGGGCGGTGGGCAACATCGTTCGGGATGGCCGGTTCATTTTTCCGGTGCATGAGATGGGTGAGGATAACGTCGAACAGGGTCCCACCCACGAAATCTTTTTCATCGACCACCATCCCGCCATGGCCGGAGGCGACTACCGGTACCTGCTGGTCCAATTCCGGCCCGACGGAGAAATCGGCCGGGTGCTGGTTTCTCCCGTGGTAACCTTTCAGGGGGAGGACTAATTGATCATGAAACTTGGGAAATTGACCATCCGTACGCTCCTTTGCGCCGCCATCCCGGCGGCAATGCCGGCGGTCGTTCAGGCGGCCTGGGAGACTCCCTTCATCTACGAATCCCCCGCCGAGCTCTTTGGTTCGGCCGATCTCAGGGACGCCGGGCTCGACGACGTGGTTGTGATCGACCGGGAGAGCGGCCTGTTTCTGATCGGTGAGGCGCAGCCCGGCGGAGGCGTCGCCTGGCGCGAGCCGCGGCCCGGCGGTATCGAGGAGGCGGATGCCGCGGCCTTCGGCCGCTTCGGGGACGCCGGGGAACTCGGATTCGCCGTGGGGGGCGCAACCGCCAACCGGATTCAGGTTTTTGTGGGCGACGCTCCCGCTGTCGGGGCGTTTCCGGCCGGCGTCGGCCCCGGACCATTCGCCGCCGTGCCGCTGGACGGCGGCGAGGCCGATACCGATGATCTGTTGGCTTCGACTCTGCTGAACGGAGAAGCGGAAGGGCCCGTGCGATCGTTGCTGCGGAACGAGAGCGACGGTTTTCCCGTCGTTGCCAGCCAGGGTGAGAGCAGTATGCCCGCCTTCGCCCGCGCCGCCGAATTGCTTCCCGGCAAACCGCCCCTGGTGGTGACGCGGATGGATCCCGCCGATGGCAACGGCGATTCCGTGTTTCTGTTCGACGTAGCCGAGAGCTCGTCGATCTCGAATGTGGGTTCCGTCGTGGTGGCGGCGGGAAGCCGTGCCGTTCCGGGCGACTTCCGGGGAGAAGGCCATGCCGAGGTCGCGGTGTTCGTTCCGGGCAGTCCGGATTTTCAGATGTATGAAGTCAGCGATGACGGCGGAGCCGTCGGACTGGATTTGTGGGACGACCGGGAGACCGGACGCCCCGTGGACCTGATCGTGCGCCTGCCCGGATCGGAAGGGGCGCGGCTGCTCGTTTTGTTCGACGGCGGCGCGGAGGCGCGGGTTTACGCCTTTGATGAGAACGGGGAGAGTGACATTGTGGATACGTTTGCTCCCCAACCGGGAGGTTTTGCGCTGACCGGTGGCGTCCCTGCGGGCGACGGGGATTTCCTCCTGTTTTCCGGACCCGAAGCCGGCGGTCCGTCGACGGTTTTCCATGACTTCCGCTCCGACGGGGCCGGAGGGTATGCGTTCGCCGGGGACGGCGAGCTTCCGGTGCGTCAGGCCGGGTTCCTCGGGGCCAACGTGCTGCTGTACAGCGGGAATCCCTTTACCGACCTCGATTCACGGCTGATCGAGCGCCGCAACGCGGATGCCTGGACGGTGCGCGGCGGGCTGAGCGGGAGCCCGGCGGAAGCGTTGGCTTACGCCAGTGTCTTCGAAGGCCCCGAGTCCGGACTGTCCCTCCCCGAAGAGCGGAACCTGGGAGAAGTGCCCGCCGAGGTTGATTATGTCCTGGCCAATCAGCCGAATCTCGACACCCCGTTTTCGGTGTACGATTTCGATGCGGTCGCGGCACCGGCGCTGGCGGCGCCGGAGATCCAACCGGTATCCGGCACCTACCGGCAGTCGATCCAGGTCAGCCTCAATCCGCCGGGAGGGGCCGAGGCCTACTACCGTGTCGGCGATGTGGGTTCCTGGACCCTTTTTGACGAGCCGTTCGGGGTCTTCGAGGATTCGGCGGTGCAGTATTTTTCACGGACGCCCGGCGGAGTGACTTCGCCGATTCGGACCGCGACGTACCGGTTTTCGGTGGCCCCGCACGAAATGGATTCGAACGGCAATGGGGTGCCGGATTTTGTGGAGATTTATCTCGGGATGGATCCCTCGACGAGCGGGGCGGCCGATGGGATCAGCGACCTGGCGAAGGCCCTCGGGCTGAGCGAGGAGGAGGCGCGCGAGCTGGATCTTCGCGCCAGCTTTGATGTGGAAGCGACCGTTTTGGCGTTCTTCGACGAAACGACTCCCGTGCTCTCCGGCGATGACACGCGCCTTCGCGCCTTCAGTGCGACGGGAACGCGTCGGGCGAGCGGTCGTTCGGGCAGTGCGGCGACCAACCCGCGGTTTCCCGCAATCCATTTGGCCAACATTCCGGTCGATTCCCGGGCGGGGGTGTACGTCCTGGGGAGCGACGGCTTCTTTGCGCTCGATGAATTTGCCGACGAGGGCGTGAAGGGCCGTGAAGTCATCGCCGTGCAGCCGGTGCCGCACCTGACCGCTCCCGAAGTCGATTACGAATACGGTTCCGCCGGAGGCGAGCTTGCGGACGAAGTCGATGCCTGGATCGACGCGGCCCTGCAGGCCTACGAGGAGGCCGGACGCGAAGTGGTTGGCATCGAGATGGGCCCGGTCGATACCCTGCACGCGGCCCTGCTCGAAAGAGCGCTTGCCGGCCGCCTGGTCGCGGGGGAACGATGGTCGTCCGACGACCTCGATCGAGCGACGCTGTTTTCCCATCGTCCCGCGGATTCCGACCGCCGGCGCATCACCGATTCGGATCTGCGCTCCCTGGAGACCGTGAACACCGAAAGGCTGACGCCGCTCGAAATGGCCGAAGCCTTGCGGGGTGCTTTGTGGAACGGAGATTCCGAAACCGCCGCGTTGCGGAGTTTTGCCGAAGAGGTGCACGAAATCGGCGCCCGGGAAGGACCGGATTCCCCCGGAGCCTTTCCGGCGCCGCTGACCGTGTTCCGGGCGTTGCTCCAGGAGGACGAGCTTCCCGGCGACACTACGGAAGAAGGAGGCTGGACCGCGACCGAGCTCGCTCAACTGGCCCAGACCGCGACCGACCTCCTGGATGTCCCCGAAGCGCGAAGCACCGAAACGGTGAAATTCATGGTGCGCGATGAGTCCTATCTCGGTTCCTGTCTGACCGTGTATTCGGTCGATGACGGGTCGCCGGTGCGCCTTGTTCTCCGGGACGGCCGCCCGTACCGGTTTCCCGGAGGCTTTCCCCCGGCCGCGGGCAGCCGGGTGGAAGTGACCGGATTTTCCGATCCCGCCAGGGCCGATTGTCCGGGCGAGGCGATGGAAGTGGTGTCCCTGCGCTTTCTCGCGGGGCCCAAGGTGACCCCGGAAGACCAGGACGGCAACCTCCTGCCCGATTCCTGGGAGCGGTTCTTTTTCGGCAACACGGGTCATTCCCCCTTCGAGAGCGCGGACGGATCCGACTATTCCCTGCTGCAACAGTACCTCGAAGGGACCGATCCGACCGACGGAACTGATCTGCCCGCGGCGGAGGTGGAATCCGAGGACCTGTCGCCGCCGCGCGTGCGGATCGCATTCACGGACGACGGGGAGGTCGAGCTCGACTGGGATTGGTCGGAGCGGTATGCGGATCAGGTCCGGTTTTTCGTCGAGTTCGCCGACTCACCCGGCGGCCCCTATGAGAGTCACCCGGTTTCCGCCGACCACCTTGGGAGCGGTCGCTTCGAGATCGAAGTTCCCGGCGGGGACTCCGATCGTCAGTATTACCGGGTTTTCATGACTCTCGAATCGCCGGAGTGAATTCCCGGAGCGCCGTACGGGCTATTCGTCGGGCTTGACCCCCGAAAACGCGCTGAATATTCCTAGCTCGGAGTTGTTGCGGCAGTCCCGGAAGCCACTGCGTTCCAGCGCCCGGAGTATGTCCTCGCGGCTGGCGCAGACTTCGATCGAATCCCAGAAATAGCGCATCATACCGGGAGCCTGCCGGTTCCAGCAAAGAATCCCCGTTAACGCGGGCAGGAAATACTTCATGTAGCCTTTGACCGCCAGGTATCCCGTGCGGGAGGCGGGGCGGGAAATCTCCAGGATGAGGACCTTCCCGCCCGGTTTCAGAACCCGGAAGAATTCCTTGAACGCGTCGTCGAAGGTTGTCACATGACGCAGGGCGTAACCCATGACCAGGAAGTCGAACGCCGCGTCCGGGGCGGGAATCGATTCCGCCCGGGCCTCCCAGAATGTTGCGCCGGGGAACTTTTTCCGGGCGGCTTCAAGCATCCCCGGACTCGGGTCAAGGCCCACGATCTGTTCCAGAGGGACGGTCCGGGCGGCCTGTTCCATAACCACACCGGTGCCGCAGGCGACATCAAGCAGGCGCATGCTTCCCGTCAAGCCGGCCTTCTGCAACGCCCGGCGCCGATAAGCGGAACCCGTCCCGAAAAAACCATATTTCAGGATGCGGTCATACTGGCCCGCGGACGTGTCGAACAGCTGCTTCAGGTAGTCGGGTTTTTCATCGTCCGACCGGTAGTAGGCCGAAAGCGGTTCGTGTGGTTTCCTGGACGGTTCATTCATAACGTCGATGCCTGGGTTGGGCGGAAAGGAATCAGTAAGTGACCGGACCGATGGCGGCCGCATCATGAAGGATTCAGTCGGGCGGGCACTGTCTCCAAAATGATTCCGGTTGGCGAGCGTTTTCGTGAAACGCGGGGCTCCCAAAAGAACCCTTGACCTTTTGCCGGGATGGAATTGGCCTTCCTTGCATGACTGATTCGAAGGAAGAAGGCGGGCAATCAGAGATCCGGACCGACGAAAAGAAGCAGCATTTCGACGACATTTACGTGGAGAAAGATCCGGTGGCGTTCAAGGAGCGTATCGTCGATGCCCTCGATTACATCTCGGACGATTTCAACCGCCAAATGTTCGACCGCTTGATTCTGCCCTGGTGCGAGAAAGAGGCGGCCAAGGGGCGTACTTTGAATTTTGTCGACCTGTGTTGCTGTTTCGGCAATACAACCCTGGCTACCGCCCACGGGATGAATGTCGGGGAGATTCGCGAGAACTGGAAGGACGCGGAATCGTGCCGCCGGGCGGCGCAGCCCCGACGCCTTCCGTTGCGGACCACCGGAATCGACATTTCCGGAAACGCACTGGCCTACGGAAAACGTGCGGGGATTTTTGACGAGGTCATTGAGGCCGACCTGAACAATCCGACGGCCGAGGCGCGCGCGTCGGTGGATCGTGCCATGGGCGGGGCGGACCTGGTGATTTCGACGGCGTCGCTGGTTTATCTGGAACTGCCCGCGATCAAGGCGGTGATCGAACCCTTCGCCCGGGCGAAGGGAGAGGGATACCTGCTGGTTAATTTTCTGAATCCGTTCGCACTGGAGAAAGCCGACGCCACAAAGCGGCTCCTGCTCGAGCATTTTGATTTTGTCGGGAGCATGGCTTCCCGGCACCGCCGGATGTCGGCCCTGGAACAGGAAAATTATCCCGGTGAAGAATGGGCGTTGCTCGAATTGTGGGTTCTCCGGCGCGGCAACGGATGACGGTCAGGGAAAACGTCTGCGTGTGACCGTAAGCGAGTCGAATGGCTTTTCCGGCTCCCGGCACGGGTTCGGTTTCCCTGTTTCCGGTGGCGAGATTCCTTTTGATTTTTCCCATCGATGGTCAACAATGCGGGACGATTTATGAAAAAGCTCGGTCTTCTTTTCACGTTCGGGGTACTGGTGTTTCCGGGATCGGTCTCGGCCTGGATCTCTCCACCGCCTTTTGTATACGAGGCGGATCCGTACTTTTCCTATTCCATGAGCGTGGGCGAAGCGAGCGATCATAAACGTGCCCTGAATCGTTCTATCCAGACCGGAAAACACCAGGGGGCCGCCCTGGCTTTCGGGTACAAGTACCGTACCTGGCGTTTTGAAATGGAAGCGGCGTTCCGGACCTCCGAGGTCCGGCAGTATTTCCGTTTTGACCCGTTACATCCGGAGCTTTTTCCGGGATTGCTGATCGGGCGAAACTATGCCGCCCGCGGGAGCGTTCAGGACACCGCGCTCATGTTGAACGCGTATTACGATTTTCCCACCGGGCGTATTTGGCGGCCCTACGTCGGAGGCGGTGCGGGCTTTTCGCACCTGGCATTGCGGGATTTCAGATTGACCAATTCGGTTCACTCGGCGCGCTCGTCCGACTCTGAGATCGTGTTCGCCTACCAGTTGATGGTTGGGGTGCTTTTCGAGCTGGCCCCGGAGACGGACCTGACCGTTGGCTACAGGTATTTCGGATCGGAAAATGCCCGGTGGAATCTGGGAGATCCGAACAACCGGGGGGAAAGCGAGGAGATCAAGTTTACCGGCAGCAATGTCCACCTGTTCGAAGTGGGCTTGCATTTCAATTTTTGATTCGAAAGAAATCGGGGCTATTCGTTCCGGAACGGGGAGAGGACTTTTTTATGAAAATGACCATTCGCATGGGTTATTGGGTGGGCTTATTCCTTATGCCGGCATTTCCTGTGGTCGCTGTGGAAAAACCTGAAATGATTGCCCGGGCCGACTGGGACGCGATTGATTCCCGTCCGTACCCGTCGCAGGAACCGGTGCGTTTCACCCTTCATCACAGTGCGGTCGAGGTCGGGCCGGATACGGATTTCGCACGGCACCTGCGCAATATCCAGGTGTGGGGCATGGGTGAGGCCCGAAACTGGGCTGACATACCCTACCACTTCATTATCGACCCGGAAGGAACAGTCTACGAGGGGCGCGACCCCCGGACGGTGGGTGAAAGCAATACCGATTACGAAATCGAGGGACACCTGCAGATCAACCTCATGGGAAATTTCAACCGACACCCCGTTCCGGAAGAACAGTTCAGGGCCCTGGTCGCGCTGCTTGCCTGGTGCGTGGATGAATTCGGGATCGATCCGGTAACGCTTCGCGGCCACCGTGACTTTGCCGCCACGGCCTGTCCCGGCGAGGACCTCTACCGGTATGTGGCCGGGGGGGAGCTCCGGGAAGCGGTGGACGTGTTTCGCCGAAGGGCTGGGGAAACGTCCGGGCCGCCGGCACCCTGATCCGGATCCGGCAGGTTCCGGGGGATTCCCGTTTCATGCCGGTCTTCGTCGCCGGGGGATTGCAATCGCGGTAAAAGTCGGGAGAATGGGAGAAAACATGGAAGCGCTTCGCGAGGCATTATTGAGGTTGTGGGATCAGGGGAAAAGCCGGTGGAAGCGACAGGCAGACCACCCCGAACCGCTCCCCCCGGCCCCGGAAGGCGTCAAGGAGGTTCTCTTTATTTGCACCGGGAATTATTACCGGAGCCGTTTTGCCGAGGCCATTTTTAATCACCACGCCATCGAGGCGGAACTTCCCTGGCGTGCTTTTTCCCGCGGTGTCGCCGTTCACCTGGCCCCGAGCGACCTCTCGCCCTACACCCGCGCGGCGCTGGAAGCCCGCGGAATCGATTCCCGGCTCACGGCGCCCACCCGCCTGCGGCTCGAAGAGGAAGACCTGCAGCGGGCGGTTCGTCGGATCGCGCTCAAACAGGCCGAGCATGAAGCGTACGTCAAAAAACATTTTTCCGCGTGGCAAAGCGAGATCGAGTACTGGCATATTCACGATATCGACGTCGCGCCGCCCGATGAAGCGTTGCCGCAGTTGGAGCAGGCGGTATTGCGGCTGATCCGTGAGATTCAGCGAACCGAGTGAAGCGGGAGTGAAGGGGCGAAACCCACGCCGCGGAAACGGTTGATTTCCGGCGGACCCGGCCGCCGGAACGGTGTCTAACAGGTTCGGGTCACCGCCTCCTCGACGGCGCGGACGAGGGTTTTAAGCTCGTACGGTTTCGGCACAAATGTCGTTCGGCCCACGTGTTCCAGGCGTCTTTTCTGATCCGGTTCCAGGAAACCGCTGGCCACGATCACGTTGGTGTCCGAATCCGTTTCCCGGATTTGTTCCAGCACCGAAATGCCGTCCAGTTTGGGCAAGCCCAGGTCGAGGAGGACGGCGGCGATCTCGGACCGGTGTTCTCGATAGGATGCCAACGCCTGGTGGCCGTCGGTGGCCGTGAGGACATGATAGCCCTGGTTCCGGAGGGCGGTTTGTGTCATCTCGAGAATGGCGGGTTCGTCCTCCACCAGCAGCACGGTTTCGGTGCCGCGGCGAGTGGGCGGTGAAGCGGGTTTGGGTTCGGTCCGGCGTGGAGTTTGCTGATCCGGGGCAAAATAGACCTGGAACGTCGTCCCGCGGCCGGGTTCGCTTTTGACTTCGATATGGCCGCGATGCCCCTGGACGATCCCGTGAACCACCGATAGGCCGAGGCCGCTGCGAAGGGCGGTGTTCTTGGTGGTGAAGAAAGGGTCGAAGATGGATTGACGAACCTCGTCGGTCATTCCCGTACCGGTATCGTTAACACTTATACACACGAAATGTTCCGGAACGGGAGCCTCCGTCGTATCGGATATCTCCTCCGGACCGGCGACCCGGGTTCCGATGACCAGTTTGCCTCCATCGGGCATCGCGTCCCGGGCATTGACACAAAGGTTCATGAGCACCTGGTTTATCTGGGAGGCATCGGCGAGAATGTTGGGAAGATCGGGTTCGAGGTCGTGCGAAATCTCTATGGTCTTGGGAAAGGTCTCGCGGAGCATATTGACGATGTCAGGAACCGCGTCGTTGAGGTTGATCGACTCGGGGGATACCTGGGTCTTGCGGGCAAAGGTCAGAATCTGCTGGACAAGGTTGGATGCGCGTTGACCGGCGGCGTCGATTTGTTCCAGGTAGGACCGGACCGGATGGTCCGGTTCGAGGGACTCCATGGTGATTTCACAATACCCGGAAATGATGCCGATCAGGTTGTTGAAGTCATGCGCGATTCCCCCGGCAAGAGAGCCGAGGCTCTCCATCTTGTGCGATTGGCGCAGTTGGGATTCGAGGCGTTTGCGCTCTGTGATATCCCGGTCGACGCCCCGGTAGCCACGAAAGGCGCCGTTGCTGTCGAATACGGGCACGCCGCTCGATTCGAGCACCACCCGGTGGCCGTCCTTGTGGAGGTTGGCGTTCTCCAGCAGGGAAAACGGCTTTCGGTCCCGGCTGATCTCATTGAAGTAGGCGAGGATGCGCTTGCCTTCGTCTTCCGGCATCAAGTCCACGGGCTGCTTCCCGATAAGTTCGTCCGGTTCGTAGCCGAGCAGTGACTTCATGGTCGGGCTGACATACGTGTAAACCCCGTTCTCGTCTACCTCCCAGAAGCAATCGCTCGTGTTTTCAATAATGTGCCGCAGGCGTTCTTCGCTGCGCTTAAGGGCTTCCGCAGTGTGGTATCGGTGGGTGACATCGCGGGCGATTCCCAGTACCGACATGTCGCCGTATGCGCCGTGCTGGCGAGTGATCGTGAATTGACCCACGGCAACACTGCCGTCGCGATGGATCACCTGGAGCTCGAAGAGGTCGACCCGTTCGCCGGCGAGGGTTCTCCGAAAAATGTCGATGGCCCGTTCGCGGTCACTTTCATGAATGATCGGTGCAAACGGGCGGCCCACCCAGGCTTCGCGGTCCCAGCCCGTGATATCCTGGAAGGCGCGGTTCAACAGGGTGAATTCACCCTGGGAATTCAAGTGGAAAACAACGTCGCGGGCGTTTTCGACCAGGGTGCGGTACTGGCTTTCTGACTTGCCGAGGGCTTCGAGCGCGCTGCGGGTTTCCCGATGGAGCTTCCGTCGCTCCAGCGCCCGGCAAACGGCCGGTCCGAGAGGTTTGAGCTGATCGAGGCGGATGCAATGGGCTGCTCCCGCGTCGATGAGTTGCGCAAGGCTGTCTTCGGAGAATGCGGCGGCCACGGCGATGAGGGGAATATCCCACCCGCTTTCCTGCAAGAGCTCGAGGGCCTGCAGGGCGCCGAAATCGGGCGGGGCGTGTTCGGCCAGAATCAGGTCGAGCCCGGATTCGAAATGGGCGCGGAAATCCATGGCGTCCCGAACCACGGGACCTTCCGGAGTGAAACCGGTGTGAGTCAGCGCGTCACGCAGGGTATCCCCGACGGAGTTGGACGTTTCGAGAATCAGGACCCGGAGAGCGACGGACATTTTGGATGCAAGCGGCGGTTATGCGTTAAGCAATTCTGGTCGAACTGTTTTCAGACTTACTTCCGCATGTCTACAGGGTGTGAGGCAAAGGGAATGAAGCAATTTTCTCAAGTTAAATTTTGCGTTCCGGCCGGTGAAGGCGTTTATTGGTCACCAGTCATGCAGGATATCGCTGATTTGTATCAGGCCGTCATTCTCGATCACAATCGCCGGCCGCGGAACTTCGAGGAAATGGAACATCCCGATCGCGTCGCGGTGGGCGACAACCCGGTGTGCGGCGACCATTACACCGTGTTTTTGAAGATGGAGGGCGACCGGATTGAAAAGGCCACTTTTCACGGTGCCGGGTGCGCCATCTCAAAGGCCTCGGCTTCGGTGATGACTTCGATGCTGAAGGGGAAGACGCTGGACGAAGCGAAGGCGATTTACCAGGACTTCCATCGCATGGTGACGACGGGAGAGGTGTCGGCCGATAACCTGAGCGACCTTTCGGCGTTTGCCGGGGTGTTTCAATTCCCGGCGCGCATCAAATGCGCGACGCTTTCCTGGCACGCGGCGCTCAATGCGGCGAAGGGTTCGGAGCCCGAGGCGGTGACCACGGAATAACCCGGTGGTCGGGAAACGCTGATGAAGGCGATTACATCCATTCGGAAGGATTTTCCGATCCTGCATCAGCAGGTTCACGGGGAAGACCTGGTCTATCTCGATAACGCGGCGACGACCCAGAAACCGCGGGCCGTCATCGACGCGTTAAAAACGTTCTACGAACAGGATAACAGCAACGTGCACCGGGGAATCCACGCCCTCAGTCACCGGGCCACGGTGGCGTTCGAAGGTGCCCGGGAGCGGACTGCGTCGTATATCGGTGCCGCATCCGCCAACGAGATCGTATTTACCCGCGGAACCACCGAGGCGATCAATCTCGTGGCCCGTTCCTGGGGGGATTCCGTTTTGCAAGCCGGGGATCGGATCCTCCTCACCGAGATGGAGCATCACAGCAACCTGGTTCCGTGGCAGCTTCTCGCGGAGCGCACGGGCGCGGAGTTGGTTTTTGTACCGGTGACCGGGGACGAGGGACTGCTCGACCTGCGAACGCTGGACGAACTCCTTTCCGACCGGGTCAGACTGTTTGCCTTCACCCATATATCGAACGCGCTCGGAACCATAAACCCCGCCGCGGACCTCTGCCGCCGGGCCCGTGAGAAGGGGGTGGTGACCCTGGTGGACGCCGCGCAGAGCGCGGGACACGGCCCTCTGGATGTCGGTGAGCTCGGTTGTGATTTTCTCGCTTTTTCGGGTCATAAAATGTGCGCGCCCACCGGTATCGGGGTCCTTTACGGGCGCCGGGAACTGCTGGACGGGATGCCCCCGTTTCACGGTGGCGGCGAGATGATTCGGAAGGTGGACTGGCACCGGAGCGAGTGGAAGACCGCACCCCACAAGTTTGAAGCCGGCACACCCAATATTGCCGGTGCCATCGCCCTGGGGGCGGCCATGGATTACCTGGATGAGATCGGCCGGGAAGCGATTTACGCACACGACCGCGAACTGGGAGAATACGCCGCCCGGCAACTCCGGGGGCTGGACAACCTGCGGTTGCTGGGGCCGACGAGCGGACGTGCCGGGATCG
>PXDC01000094.1 GCA_003565135.1 Verrucomicrobiota bacterium | reverse complement strand
GGTTTCTGTAAGGCGTCTTTTATCAGGCTTTTCGATAGCGATCCCGATTTCGATAGCGATCCCGACCTTTCAACGAGGAGCCTCTTAACCGAGCGGCATTCGGGTTACCCGAATGTCGCCCGGCTCCCGGAAAACACCTCCTTGACGCTGTGCGCAGAATACGAAGAATCAGCGGCATGAGTCTCCGATCCGACCCGGAAATGAAAAACCACAGCCAGAGAGGGATACGGTTCGGAACGATTTCAGGTCAACCGTTCGGAAAAATCCCTCGCGGGCCCGGACCCGACCCGATGGACGTTACACGAAACCTGTTTCACTCGTTATAAACGGTTGCTTGGTTCCCGTCGCGAAGTTCCGGGTTGTTAGAGAACCCTTTGAAATGGAGAAACACACATGACAGCAAAGGCGTTGCCCTACGTCGCGGTCCTTACCGGCGACATCGTCGACTCGACAAAACGTCCGGACAAAGCCCATCCGCGCGATCTGTCCCGGACGTTGCGCGAAGCCGCCAAGGCGGCGGCCGCCGCGATTCCGGCGGCCGGCCTGTCGACGCTCGACATATTCCGGGGCGACAGTTGGCAACTCCTGGTGAAGGAACCATCGCACGCGCTGCGGGCCGCCTTGTACGTCCGGACATATATTCGCGGTGGCGAAGCCCGCGGCCGAATCTCCTGGGACACCCGTATCGCCATCGGTATCGGACCGGTTGAGTGGTTGGACCCAAACAAAATCTCCCGGAGCCAGGGCGCGGCCTTTGTCGCTTCCGGAGAAGCCCTCGATGGCCTCGTCAAGAGTAAACGCCGGATGGCGATGCGAGTCGCCGGCGGCGGGGGGTCCCCGGGACTCGAGGCCGTTGTCGCCTTACTCGACGCCCTGGCGGGACAGTGGACGGCCAAGCAGGCCTGGGCGATCCACGGCGCCTTGGCCGCGCGCACCCAGGCGGAAATCGCCCGGTCGTTCGTGCCGCCCGTGACGCAACAGACCGTGGCCGCTCATCTGGACAAAGCGAATTGGGATGTACTGGAGATTGCTTTTGAGGCATGGGATAGCGGTATCGCGTAAAGTCACCGGCACCCGCAGGCAAAAGACCAAAATACAATCTCTATAAACGATATTCTACATTTATCGTCTCTATAGACGATATCCAATCTCCGCCCACCTCCTGAGCCTAATCATGGACCCGCTGATCACCCTCTTCCTGAGCCTGCTCGCAGCGCACCTGCTGGCGGATTTTGTCTTTCAAACCGGTCCGGATGTTCAGTCCAAGGAAAAGCCGCTGGTTTTCGCCAAACACATCGGCCTGGTGACGATCCTCTCCTGGGTATTGGCGGGAGAATGGGGAAACTGGCTGATCCCGGTCGTTATTGGCGTCTCCCACACGTTGTTCGATGGAGCAAAGCTTGCCGGCCTGCGCCGCGGGTGGAACGAAACGCGGCTGTTTGTCTGGGACCAGACCGCACACGTACTCGTGATCCTGCTCCTGGTAGCCGGGACCTCCTATCGCGGCGATTACACGAATACCCTGCAAAGGTCGCTCGGCGACCTTTACCCCACGACGCTGCTCCTCATCGCCGGCCTTATCCTGGCCATTCCGGTGGGCGGGATCGTCATCGGCCGGGCCAGCGCCGGATTCCTCGAACAAATTAAAAAACGCTCCGCATCCGCCGAGAGCGGCGTGAACACCGAACATCCCCGGGAAGGCCTGAGCAACGGCGGCAAGGTCATCGGCCAACTCGAGCGGGCCCTGATCTTTTTCTTCGTGCTCGTGGGCAAGCCCGAAGCAGTCGCCTTTTTGGTAGCCGCCAAGTCCATATTTCGCTTCGGCGAACTGACCCGGCATTCCCGCAAAGAAGCCGAATACATCCTTATCGGAACCCTGATGAGCTTCGGTTGGGGTCTGGTTATCGCCTGGTTCACTCGTCACCTCCTCGACCACCTGGTCCTGAACGTTTAACCCCGAGGCTGCAAAAGTCGCGGTAGCGGGCACGACGAGCGAAAGTGGCGAAGCGTGAGGTCCGGCCGGAAAGACGGACCCGAAACCGGCGCCCTGCGGTTTGAATTACCGGGTCAGGTCAAAGACCGCGAACACGGGAAGATGATCGCTTAAAGCGAACGATTCCGGATCGGCGGGATGGGCGCGGAAGGCACCTTCGTGGAGCGCCCGGGCCTCGACGACCCGGCCCGCGATGGGACCGATCGCCAGGATGTAATCAATACGCCTCGACGGTTCATCCGGGCGGGCGGTCATCCCGGTTCCCACCCCGGCCTCGGCGAAGGTATCGATCCAGCCTCCTTCAAACAAATACTCCTGTTCGGGCGCGCCCGGCCGATGATTCAGGTCGCCGGTCAGGAGCACCGAGCGTCCCGCCTCGATATCCTCGACGATCGATTCGTGCATGGCGCGCACCTCGCGCATCCGCACGTCCGCCTCGGACGCTCGCGGATACAAATGAGCCGAATGCACGATAAGCCGGGAATCATCCGGCAGGCGCACGGTCGCTTTTCCCCAGTGGCGGGTGAAGAGATCGGAGGGCCGCTCTCCGTCCGGGAGAGGAACATCCTGCGCGTCGACAATTTCGAATCGCGTGAGCAGGGCTCCCGGAAAATCAGTCGGCGTGGAAAACCAAACATGGTTCATCCCCAATCGACGCGCGACCTCCGCCACGATCGCTTCGTCCGGCGCCTCGGAAAACGTTATGATGTCCGGATCGTAGAGGGAAAGCTCCAGGGCGAGTCGCTCGGCGAATTGTCCCTGTTCCCTCGCTTTCGCCGCCAACGGCGCATCCTGCGGCCAGAATCGGCCCAGGAACAAATTGTAAGTAATAACCCGCAGCTCATGTTTATCCGGCATGTCGACAGACGAGGAAAACCCGCACGGAACCACCCACCCATTTCCGATCAAAATGAGGCCCAAAAGGCCCCCGAAGGCACGGCGGGAGTAAGATCGACGCGAAAGAACGTTCAGCATAGATCCTTTCAGGTTTACCTCATTTCCCGAGAAAACGAAAGCCCCAACGGTCAGCCGGCAGCGACCCATGGCATACTGTCAAGCCGGCTGATTGCATGACGGTCACCTACAAGGAGACGCCCGCACGACCTGCATCGCCCCGTTTGCGTGTCCTTACGAAATTCGACGGAAAATTCCGGCACGGGCCGATGCATGATTGATCCATTAAAAACCCGCTTGCCCGAATCGTAGTCCCAAATCCGGACGGTCCTCCCGCCGCCCATGAAACCGCTTCCCAAAATCGTCGATAGCGCACCTGAAGGGGTTCGCGGGCATCTCGGGGAACCTGTGATTGCGGGAATCGCCAAGGGGTGGGTCCCGGAACACCGGTTGTCACCGTCTTGAAACGGCGGAGAGAGAGGGATTGCTTCGCCATCTCCGCTGCGCTCCGTCAAACCCTCGGGCTCGGGTTCTCATCTCCTCTCTCTCTGGCCGCCCTTTCGGCGACTGCGTCTTGAAACGGCGGAGAGAGAGGGATTGCTTCGCCATCTCCGCTGCGCTCCGTCAAACCCTCGGGCTCGGGTTCTCATCTC
>PXDC01000468.1 GCA_003565135.1 Verrucomicrobiota bacterium | reverse complement strand
CCCGCCATGACGGCGTTGGCCCGGCAACCGGCTCGCTCACGAACCCGGTACTCTCCCCGCGTCGGTTTTGGGTCCGCCAGCCCAACCCCGGCGATTTCGGCCACATCAGGTTATATGCTCTCCGTCATCAGGATTTTCGAAAACAGCGGAAATCCCGTCGTTGTGGCGACCGGGTTTATCCCGGGAGATCCGGGGCCCCGGAGAATCGGGGGATAACCCCCCTCGCTAAGAAGCAATCCGAAAACTTCGGCGACGGGGAGTATACCAGGCCATGGCCGGCCGGCGGCGCTCCACCTGAATTTTGGCTCGCCGTCGACCGCGCCCTGCTCCAACCTCCCTACCCCAGACACCCATTTCAACCTGGATACATTCATGCTTCGATCGATTCTCGCCACGCTCACCGCCCTTTTCCTCGTTTCCCTCACGGCAAAGGCCGAGTCCCTGAAACCGTCCTGGCACTGCCTGCCGGCCGAAACCACCGTGGCCCTGCGCCTGCCCGACGGGGCCGCCTTTTACCGCGCCATGCAGGCGACGGCTATCGGCCGCCACCTCTTCAGCGAAGACCGCGTGGCCGAGTACCTGAATATCCTCCAGGACGAGGCCGGCGACGACTGGAGGGAGGTCCGCGAGATGCTCGATCGGCTCGGCATGGAACCGGAGGATTTTCCCCGTGTGCTGCAGGGTGAGTCCGGGGTCGCCCTGGTGATCAATCCTCCGGGCGACCGCGAACCCGGCGACACCGATCTCTTCGTTTTCTTCTGGGCCGAGCCGGGCCCGGACCTGGGCGGTCAACTTCTCGACGGGTGGCTGCAAACGATCGAGGAACGCGACACGGAACACCCCACCACCCGGGTCGACTTTTCCCTCGCCGGTCACGACATCATCCACCTCGCCTCCCCGCAAACCCTTCCCGGTCCCGGCGGCGACCCGTTCGTCACCCACAACGCCCACACCCTCCTCACCCGGATCGGCGGGCGCCTGCTCGGGGTCATGACCCTCCACAGCGGCCCCGACTTCGCCACGGTTTTCCGCTCCTTCGAGGACGACACCATGGAATTGCCGGCGCCGGATCCCGAACCGGGTGAGACACTACTCGGGCTCTTCGCCCGGTTCCTCCAGGCCCACGACGGCGAGGACGGCGAGTTCCACAGGAGTTTGATGACCACACCGGGCCTGCAGGAGGCGCTCCCCGGCGGCGTTCCCGGCCTGGATTTCGCCATCAACCCGGAGCCGCTCTTCCGCCTGGCGGAGGAGAACGACGATCCGGAAGTGCGCCGGGTGCTCGAAGCTCTCGGGCTTCTCGATGTCGGCAATCTCGTCTTCCGGGGGGCCCTGGACGGCACCATCATGCGCTGGGGCGCCCTCGTTTCCGCACCCGAACCCCGTCGCGGCATGGTGGACACGCTCCTGAGCCAGCCGGAACTGGCGCCGCGGCCACCCGCCTGGGTCCCGGCCACGGCCACCGACTACACCCAGGTCAGCCTCGACCTGGGCGATCTGTATTCCCGGGTCGTCGACATCGTCATCGGTGTCGCCGGCGACGAGGCGGAACAGGGCTTCCGCATGATGGAAATGCAGGTTGAGGGAATGACCGGTGAGGATGTGGCCACCACCCTCTCCTCCATCGGCCATCACCATTCGTTTGTCATGTTCCCCATGGATGAATCCGTCGACCTGGCGGAACGGTTTGCTTCCGGCGACTTCTTCACCGACCGCATGGCCTTCGTCTGGGCCGTGCGCAACGACGACGTCTGGCAGCGCATCATGCAATCCATCGCCATGTTCGCCCCGATGACCGGAGGCGCCCTGCAGCGCTCGGAGGAACAGGGATTCGCCGGCTGGCGCGTGGAGGAGGACTCGTTCCAGGGAGGCCTCTTCCTGGGCGGCGGTTTCCTGACCCTGGGCCTGGGCCGGGGTACGGTCGAGGAGGTCTTGTCCAACCTGCGCCGCCCGCCCGAAGGGGAGCACTCGCTGGCCGGCAGCGACCTCTACCGCGACGCGCAGGCACTGCTCGACGCCCGGCCCGGACTGCATTGGGAAATCCAGGATCTCGGCCGCCAGATGCGCGACATCGCGCTGACCCTCCGGGCCGCCATCGAGGCCGACCTGGACGAGGGGGAGCCGTGGCTCTCGGGCCGAAGCATCGAACGCCTGTCCGGGATCCTCGACCCGGACGTCATCGGCAACGCCTTCCGGGTCGGCACCAGCCAGACATTCGCCACCCGCGACGGCATGGTCATGGAAAGCGCCCAGGAACTGACTCCGGCGGACGATTGACCTTGGCCGCGAACGCCTCCTCCTATGGGTAAGAGTACGATCCGCGCCCTTTGGAAGGCAAAACTCGAGTCCCGCGCGGCCGGAAACGAGACGCGCGGGACGCCCGGCACCTGGGAGATCGACGGGCGGCGGCGTAAATTCCGGGGGATCATCCTGGGGATCGACCCGAGCCTGCGGGGCACCGGTCTGGCCGTGATTGAATTCTCCGGGAGCGAGCGGGGAGTCCTGCTGCACAGCAAAACCCTCCGCATGCCCCGGACGGCCTCCCAGGCCGACTGTCTCGGTAGCATCTTCCAGGGAGTCTCCGAGTGCTGCCGCCGCTACGACGTCCTCCACGTGGCCCTGGAGGAAACCATCTACGTGCAGAATTTTCAGACCGCCCAGATCCTGGGAGCGGCCCGCGGCGCGGCCATAGCGGCCGCGAGTGTGGCGGAAAAACCGGTGTTCGAATACGCCCCCCTTCGCATCAAACAGGCGGTGGTCGGCGTCGGGCGTGCCAGCAAGGCCCAAATGGCAAAGACGGTCATGGGCCTGCTCGGCCACGGCGCGATGCTCAACGTCGACGAAGCCGACGCCGCCGGCGCCGCCCTCTGTCACGCCTTCACCCACCGGCCGTAACCCGGAACCCGGACACCGGCCCGGCGGGTTCAGTCCTCGGCGGAAAAATGATTTCGGACCCCGTCCTCGCGGGACCCCCCGCCGACCAGGAACCAGACCGTCGCCAGGCCGGCGAACAGGGCCGCCAGGCCGACCGTTTCGTGCATGATATCGTAATGGTCCGGAAAATACGGCGCCGCCAGCACGATCCCGATAATGCGCAGGATATTAAAAACAAACCCGACCGCCACCGCCAGGAGGACGCCGGCGATCTTCCACCACAGCGGCATGCGGCGGGAAACCGTCAGGAGCAACGCCAGCAACGTGGCCGTGCTCATCAGTCCGAACCCGTTGCATTCGGCCGCGACTTCGAACAATCGCCCGTCGACGCTCATGAGCAGCAGGGGTTCGGGGGCCCCGTGGACGGTCAGCGTGGTGGCGAAACCGGCCCGGGCCAACAGATCTCCGGCGTAGGTTCCCGCCAGCGCCCGCAGCGGCCAATCGAGAACGGGAAACAAAACAATGAACGCCACAAAGGCACCGAAGGTGACCACAAAAGGCAGCAGCACGGGAAGCGCCCGCGCCCCGAAGACGATGCGGCCCAGGGAGAACAGCGCCAGCGCCAGCGCGACCAGCACGGTGTAGGGATTGGGCACGGCGATCGAGCCCACCGCCAGAAGGAACGAAAACGCGAGGAACGCCAGGTTGACGTTGGAAATCTCAAAAGCCGGCCTGAGGGAATGCCAGCGGTCGAACGCGACGTAAACCGCGGCAAAAAACATCAGCGCCAACGATTGACGCAACTGCTCGTGCGCCAGGGTTTCCCCCGCGATCCACAAGAACACCGGCCAGAAAACCCCCGCCGTGGCGCCCATGAGCGCCGCGGCCAGGGCAAGATCCGTTTTCCTGATTGAATTCAACATGGCTGCCGGGAAAGCCGGCCCGAAACGCCCGGCTCCCGGTTGCTACCGACAGGGAGAGACGGTCCGGGTTCGGTTCAGTCCTCCTTTTCCACCCGGTACGGGGGCGGCAGATAAGTGATGCTGTTCTGGGGTTGAAACGGATCGTACAGGTAGGCGTCCCAGTTATCGAGAAAGTCGATCAGATCGGGGGCGGGAATGCCGAAGGCCAGCCCCTGGAAAAACGTGGCCCCCGCGCACACCACCCCGACCACCTCGCCGCGGGCGTTGAATATCGGTCCGCCGCTGTTGCCCGGGTTGATGGATGCGTCGGTCTGAATAAACCGGAGGTGACCGATGGTCCGGGTGGTCGAACTGACAATTCCCTGGGTGACGGAGCGCTCGAGGCCCAGGGGATTGCCGATGGCAAAAACCGGATCGCCCACCCGAACGCCCGGCGACGACGAAATGGTCAACGGCGAGATTTCATGATCCCCCAGTTCCTCGCGGTCTATCTGCAGAAGCGCGAGGTCCCGCAGCGGATGCATGGCGAGGATCCGCACCCGCTTGAGCTCGCGCCGCTCGTAGCCCCGCCGGGTCGGCAGAAACAGCGTCACGGAAATATCCGTCTGCCCCTCGATCACATGGTAGTTCGTGATCAGGTGCCCCTCGCCGCTGATAAAAAACCCGCTCCCCAGTCCCGCGGGGGTCCGGACCATAAAAACCGAATCGCCGTGGCGATTGACCAGGTCCGACACCGGGGCCGCTTCCAGTCGTCCCGTAGAGTAGATCCCGCCGTCCTCCGCCAGCAGCGGCTCATCATCCCCGGCGTGGGCGCGAACGTCGAGAACCTGGCTTCGGGGTACCGAAATGACATCGTGACCCAGGTCGAGAATGACGCGGTCCTCGGTCCGGCGGAGGAGTTCCGCGTCGATCCGCGCGCCGCCGGTCAGGGTCACCGTCACCCGGCCCTGCGCTTCGTCCCCCGCAAGGGGCGCCGCACCCGCCAAAAGGGCCAGCGCCAAACTCGTCGCCAAAAACCGGATACAACTTCCGCCCGACCGACCATTCTCCCGTCGCTGCCGTTTCCTTGTTTTCATACCAGATTCCTTTTCCTTTCCACCGTGGGTACCGGGGGGTCTCCGCTCAATCATCGTCGCCCTCCCTTTCCTCCCTGGCCAGGTACACGACCAGGCGATCGTGACTGAGCATGGCCAGATCCTGCCGCCCGTCGCCGTTGAGATCCAGGCCGACCAGCGCCCGCGGTTCCTCCTTGGTTTCGCGGGAACTGTTCGCCCCGTAGGGATAGGAACGGTCCTCGAAAACCTGCCACGAAATGATCGGCTCCAGGCCCTCGTCGGTCAGCGCCAGCGCGGTCAACTGATGGCGGCGGTCGTCGGAAAAAAGCACCTCCTGCCGGCCGTCGCCGGTCAGGTCCGCGGTGAACAGACGGTGGATCGTCGCCTCGCGCACGCCGGTGGGTCGTCCCACCCGGCTGTCGATACTCTCCGCCAGGGCGAGGTGCCAGGGTTCCCCCGGGGCCAACCGGACGATCTGGTCGTCCCCATAGAGCAGGAGACCCAGGTGAGGATCGTCGGCAAGCCGGCTGCCGCCGGGCAGGGCGAACCGTTCCTCCGCCCGAAGAATCCCGGACTCGTCCGGGCGCATCCGGTGCAGGGTGCGCCCTCCCTGCTCGAGAACCCACGCCTCGCCGTTTTCCCGCGGCAGGTATGCGGCCATCTGGAGCCCCTCCGGCAGCATGATCTGGTCTTCCGCGTGCAGGTCCTCCCCCAGCCACTGCCAGACACCGTCCACCAACCGGCCGAGTTTGCGCTCACCCTCGACCGCGATGGGAAAAAAGTCCTCCAGCCGGGCCCGCCGCAGGCGCGCGGGTTCCCGGACGTCGACCGAACCGTCCGCGTCCAGCACCGCGAGCTTCGCGTTCCGCCCGTAGGTCTCCATCAAAAGCAGCCGCCGGTCGTCGAGGCGATTGACGCCGGCCAGGTTTCCGCCCACCCCGGGAAACCGCGTCTTCACCGGCTCGTCCGCCCCGGCCGGCCAGAAATGGATGTCGAGGGCCTCGCCGACCTGTTGCGCCCACCAGACCGCATCCCCGTCGCGCGCCAGCGCCACGATACGCCGTTCTCCACCGTCCTCGGAGGGCGGCATGGGCGCGGGGAAGCTCAGGCGACCGTTCTCCCAGCGGCTGCGGTAAAGATCGGGCGCCTCGTCCGCCCAGATCAACAACGTTCCCGGCGCCGCCACCGGCGCGGCCAGCCCCCTGATGCCGCGCACGGCCGGAAAATTGCCGCGGGCCGACCAGCCGTCGCCACTGAGGGCGAACAATTCCAAACGCGGTTGCTCGGCGCCGGAGGTAACCAGGACCGGCTCGCCGTCCAGCTCGAACCCGGTCCAGCTCGACCGTCCGCCCAGGGTCAACGTCTGCTGGCTTCCCACCGGACTCGCCTCGTCCCGCTCCAGGCGGTACCGCCGCAGGATCCCCTCCTGGGCTCCTCCGAGGAGCAAAAGCTGGTCCGGCCGGCCCTCCAGGGCCAGGACTTCCACCGCCTGGAAGGTGCGCTCGCTCAATCCCCGGGCGGGGAGAAGCTCACCGTCCGCCGCCTGGTACCAGCGCAGGCTCTGGCGCTGCTGCCGGACCCACTCGATCAACTCCGGCTCCCCGTTCCCGTCGAGATCCACCTGCCACCACGCGCGGCGATTGAGCCGTTCCTTCGGCTGAAACCAGCGGACGCGACGCTCCGGGTCGAGCCGAAGGCGCTGAATGCCCTCCTCGAAACTCACCAGCAATTCCGGAGCGGTGTCACCGGATCCCGGATACAGCAACAACGGATTCGTTCCCCCGACCGAGCCGGGGAGCAGGTCCCAGTCGGCGGTCATCTTCCAGCCGGTATCCTCTCCCTCCGAACGCCGGTAACGCAGCACGCGATTGGGGGGGGCGACCAGGATAACCAGGTCCGCGGGCTCGCCTTCTTTTCCCGGAACGACGAGCACGTCGCGCGGCAATTCCTCCAGCGGCAGTTCGAGGATCTCCATCTCCGGCGCCATGGGCAGTTCGTTGGGACGCTCGGGATCCGCGTCCGTTTCATGGGTCCGCTCGCCGGCCGGGAGCCAGCGGTAGATATCGAGCCGGGATTGCCGCGTGTTCACCACCACCAGTTCCTCGCGTCCGTCGCCGAACAGGTCGCCCCCCCGCACCACCTGGGGCTGGCTCTGCTGATGGATCACCCGCATGCCCTCCCAACCGCGAAAGTCGGGGGCGGACGACGCGGGCACGGCCGCCGGCACGGTCAGGGTCAGGACGGAAACAAAAGAAAGGAGTCGGAATTTCATGTTTTCTGGGAGAGGCGAAAGGTACCCGGGGACCGCGCGCCTGTCGATCCCGAACTCGCTACCGGGCGAAGTACCCCCGCAGTTCGTCCGGAAGGTGCGGGACCAGGTATTCGTAGCGACCGCGAACCGGCCCGGCCAGCCCGGCAACCGGATCCATGGCGGCCGGATCCCCCAGGCGAACCGGGGCCATCCGGCTTATGCTCCCGACCTGCAGCCCGTCATCCCGAAAAACCCGGGCCGCGTCCTCCGGGGAAACCCGTTCCTCGTAATGGAGCCAGAAGGCAACATCCTCGCCCCCGTCCATCCCGGGTTCGTGATCGCGCACGGAAAACACGATCTCGCGGTCCACGCGCCCGAATCCCTTCCAGCGGTCGGTGGCGGACCTCGTGCCGACGACGGGTTTGTGCAGCAGGTCCCAGAAGAGCCTCCCGTCCTCCTCGCCCAACTCCCGCATAATCCCCTCCCGAAGCGCCGCCTCGATCCCCGGGCCCTCCTCGAATGCCGGGACCAGGAACACCGCCTGTTCGTCGGAGAAAAAGACGTACTCCAGGTGCTCCATTTCCGCCTCCAGGAGGCGGGCTTCGGCATCCGCGATGACCGCATCCAACCGCTCCGCTTCCTCCCCGGTGAGCAGAAACAACTCCCGGACATCGTCACTGACCCGGCCATCGGAGTCCAGGGGGGACATCGCCAGGTGCTCGAAGGTCGTCTCCGGAACCACCCGCATGCCCATTTCCGCGAGCGTCTCCATCCAGTCCGCGTACAAACGCCGGCGCAACCGCTCCCGCTCCCGTTGCGCCCGGGGCGACTCGGTCGGCGATGCGGCCTCGACCGCGGGCGGGGGCAGGGGCTCCGGCGGTTCCGCGCGCGACGCCTCCCGGAGAAAACCCTCCCCCCACCAGCCGACCAGCGCGCCCGCCGCCAGCGAAACGATCGCCACCGCCGCCCATTCGACCGCCGATTCCCGCAAGATCCTCATGGTGACAACGGTTGGGCGAAATACCCTTCCAGATCCTCCGGAAGCAGTTCATGAAGGTAGCGGTGCCTCCCCGCCAGGAACGCCCCCGTCCCGTGCGGCCCGTTCGGCCCCACCCGGATCATGGACGATCCGCCGTGCGTCTGCTCGCCGGTCCCGTCCGCCGGCGCCCCGTCGCGCGGAGGACCCGCCTCCACCCGCAGTTGCAGGCCGTCGTCCTCCACCACCCGTCGCTCGAACACCACCACGATTTCCTCGCGACCGAACCCGCGCCAGAAATCCTCCCATTGGTAGGGAAGCCCGTCCACCATCAGTTCCCAGAAGAGCGTGCCGTCGGTTTCGCCCAACGCCGTCAGAATACCCTCCCGCAACGATTCCTCCACCGTCGCCCCCTCGGCGGCAAAACCCGGAATCCGGAACACGGCCCGGTCATCGGAAACATGAACCGTTTCCAGGCGCTCGAGCTCGATTTCCCGCAGGCGTTCCCCCGCCTCGCCGATCAGCCGATTCAGGCGTTCCACCTCGTCGTCGCTGAGGAGGAGCGCCTGCGCCACAACGTCCGAAACGGTTCCATCCGCCGCCACCGCCGGAGCGTCCAGCCGGAACAGGGCCCGTGTGGGGATCACCCGCATGCCCGCCGCTTCCAGCGCTTCCAGCGCTTCCAGCATCTCCCCGTAATCGAGATCACGGTCGGCCGGATCGAACGCCTGCGGCGGCCCGACCCCGACGTCCCCGGCCGCCGGCTCCCCTTCCACCGCCGTCGGCGTCCCGTGCTCCGCGGCCGGCGACGGGTCCTTCCGGACCGCCCCACTCAGGCCCCACCCCCCGGCAATTCCCAGCGACGTGGCCAGGGCGGCCGCCAACACCAAGTGGATCCGGGGAGATTCTAGAACGTCGTTCATATCCGGGCGGTATTCCCAGGAACCTCAATCAATCAAACTTTCCTCTCCGAGACAAGGGGGAACGGGGCGGCACGCCCTTGGGCCATAAAGGATGGGCCGTTCGCCCCCGGTGGCCGCTGCGCCCCGACGGAGAAAACGCCCCGTCATCCCGCGTCCCGCAGCGTCGCCACCACCCGCTCGATCATCGTTTCCTGGTCCACGGTCGGCGGACCGAACCATTCCACCATGCGGGACGGGTCCGCCTGCACCGATTGTTCCAGGCCGCCGGACGGGCGATCGAAAACCCCCTCCCCGCGTCCGAGCCGGGAGTGGATCGCTTCAGCCAGCTCCCGCTGGGTCCAGACCTTGAGCCCGCAGCAGTTGACCGCCGGCGGGGGCGTCGCGACGCGGTCGCGGGCCGCCACCGTCACCCGGACAAAGTCCTCCAGGCCGATAACCCGCAGCCGGGCATCCGGATTCGGTCCCAGCGATTCCCCTTTCGCAATCGCCACCGCCATCCGCCGGATAAACCCGCCCGTGGCCGAATTCGCATGGGCGTAACGCACATGAATCGCGTTGCTCCCGGAACGGTGACAGAAATAATCGATCAGCCGCTCCTGGCTGTACCGGCTCCGGCCGTAGTCGGTGTCCGGCCGGCAGGCGGCGTCCTCCGACGGCGCCTCCGGGGTCGCCCCGTAGACATTGATGGTGCAGCCGTTGACAAAATCGGCCCGGCCGGCGTAGTGCTCGACCACCCGGCCGACACCGTAAAAATTAATGGGCCAGATCAGGTCGGGGCGGGAGGGGTCCCAGATCTCCAGGAAAACCACGTCCACCTCCGGCAGGGCCGCGGGATCGTCGCCGATCACATCGTAGACGATCGGTTCGATGCCCTTCGCGCGGAGCGAATCCGCCTTCGTCGGATCGCTGAACCGCGCCGCGCCAAAGACCTCCCAACCCTCGCCCAGCAGCAGGTCGGCCACTCCTTCTCCCACCTTTCCGGAAACTCCCAGGATCAACGCGCGCTGCTTCATGCGTTCCTTTCAAAACGTTGAGGTCGGCGATGGCAAGTGCTCGCTGGCGGATTCGCACCGGGTGGGAAAAGCCACGGGCGGAAAACCGCGGTACCGATCCCGCGAGGGCGCGTCTTTCATTCCCCGCTCCCGCCTTTTCCGGTATACTCGGCCGGAAACCATGAGCACGAGCATCGACGAGGCAGAACCGGCGCCCGGCGGCCGCTGGTTCGTATCCGTAGAGCCGCCCGAACCGGTCCGGCAGGATCTCGCCACGATCAAGACGCCCGCCTCCGGCATCCGCTGGACGCCCCCGCACCAGTTCCACCTCACCCTCCGGTTTATGGGCGAAGCCGACCCGGACACGGTGCGGCGCCTCGCGGAGGGCCTCGCAACCGTCCGCGTCGAGCCGTTTATCATCGCCACCGCGGGCGTGGGCCGCTTTCCGGCCAAGGGCCACGCCCGGGTCCTGTGGGCCGGCTTCGGCTCCGGACACCCGCGGCTGTTCCAGCTCCACCGGAAAATCGAAGAAGCCGTGGTTGCCGCCGGCATCGAACCGGACGACCGGCGTTTCCACCCGCACGTCACCCTCGGGCGCTGCGGTCGCGCCACACCGGGCGCGGTCAAGGAATTCCTCAAGACGCACCGCGATCACGCCGGCGTGCCGTTCCGGGTGGAGACGTTCTCCCTGTTCGTCAGTCACCTGACCCCCGAGGGGGCCGAACACACCCCGGTCCGCGCCTACCCGCTCGCCGGCGACTCCCGCTGACCGAATAACGGGCGGGCTCCGCCACCGGTTAACCGTCCCGGAACCAGTGATACGCCCCGGTCCCGGGGTCGATTCGGCCCACCTGGCGGGCCGGGGTTCCGGCCATAATGGCGTAGTCCGGGGTGGCCCGGGTGACCACCGCATTGGCGCAAATCAGGTTCGCCTTTCCCATCGTCACCCCCGCCGTGACCATACATCCGGAAGCGAGCCAGCAGCTTTCACCGATGACTATGGGCGCCTCCCGGTTGCCGCTGAAAAACCCGGAGTTGTTGTCAAAGGCATGATTGTTCGAGGTGATGGAACAGTGGGGACCGATGAAAACGTTGTCGCCGAGGGTAACGTCGCCGTTGATGTAACAATAGAGACCGATGAAGCAGCCGCGTCCCGCGGCCGCGCTGTCCCGCAAACGGACGATCGCGCCCGGGGCCACCCGGACCTCGGGCGTGGTCAGGCCGAGCAGCACGGCCCGGTTGCGGTTGTCCACCGCGTTGTCCGATTGATTGCAGTAGCGGGTGAATTTCTCGAATTCCTCCCGGCTGAGCCCGGTTCTGGTTTCCCAATCGCTCATAAAAACAGTCCGTGAGGGAATTCGGCCCCGAAATCAAGGCAAACGGTTCCGCCTCGCCGCCGTTGCTCCCCGCACTCCGCCCTCGACCCCCGCGTTCACTCCGTCCATGCTCGGTGCCGCCTCCCTCCCTTCGATCGATCGCGCGCACCATGACCCGTACCCGACTTCCGCAGATCCGGCGCACCGGAATGGACCTTTTCCCCGGCCCGGAGGACGGCGAAACCGTCCGCATCAACCCGCCTCCGTTTTACTGGCTCCGGGTCGAAGGCGTCGACTCCTACCGTATCGAAGTCATCAATACAAAAAAGGAAACCGTGGTGGACGCCGTGACCGGCGACAACCGCCTGCTCCTCCGCCGTCCCCTCCCGCCCGGGGACTACCGGTGGAACCTTTACGCCGGGGAACGCGAGCGGGGATGGCAGGAATTCGAAATCGCGCGCGACGCCGTCGAACACGTCGTGCCGACGGCGGAGGAAGTGCTCGCGACCCTTCCCCCGGTCCATCCGCGCCACATTTACCGCCGGGGGGACCGGGAGGCGATCGCGGCCCGCCACCCGGAAAAGCTGGCCGTCCTGCGCCGCAACGTGGAGACCGCGCTCGCAAACGGCCTTCCGCCCCGGCCGGCATTCCATCATCTTCCCCCGGACGAACGCCGGCTGGCCTACCGCGCGGCGTTCGGACGGCACCGGGATTTTGCCGATCGCGACCTCGTCGCCTGCGCCCTGGGCCACCTGTTTCTGGACGACCCCCGCGCGGGCGGGCACGCCCGTGCGGTCTTTCTCGAACTGATCGACCGGAACCCGGAACCGAGCGGCCCCAATTCCGTGGCCGGCCTCTTCGGCGACGAAATCGGTCTGAGCCACACGCGCTGCCTCTTCGCGGTCTACGACTGGCTGCACGACCTCTTCGACGAGCACCAGCACCGCTACATCGCCGAGACCCTGATCCGCTACGCCCGCCAGATTTTCGGACTCCTCGAATCGGAGGATTTCGGCCATTTTTCCGGCCGCTCCCACAGCGGCCGCCTGCCCGCCTACCTGGGCGAGGCGGCGCTCGTGCTGCACGGGGTCGCCCCGGACGACGAAGTCCGCGCCTGGCTCCGGTACGCGCTCAACACATTCGGCAGTTTTTTTCCCCACTACGGCGACGCCGACGGCGGCTGGGCCGAAGGGGTCTTCTACGGGTCGAGCTACACCAGGTGGTACCTGCCTTTCTTCTTCGCCCTGGAACGCCACACCGGGTTCAGCTTCCTGAACCGGCCCTTTTACCGGAACGTCTCCCATTTTTTCCTGCACTTCGCACCGCCCGGCTGGGAGATTCACCCCTTCGGCGACGGTTACTGGTGCCTGCCGGATGACGAGGAGTGGCCCGGTTTTTTCGCCCAGGATCCCTTCGGCGTCTACGCCGAGCGCTTCGGCCCCGAACTCGCCCGCCGGTTCGCCCGCATGCTGCCGGAGCCGGACATCTACAAGCTCCACCTCCTCGACCGCTTCCCCCTTCCCCCGCGCACGGCCGCCCCGGAAACGGAACCCGCCCGGTCCTGCCGCCATTTCCGGGGTACCGGGCTGGCCAGCATGCACAGTGACATCGCCAACCCGGCATCCGACACCGCCGTGCTGGTGCGGGCCAGCCGGTACGGTCCGGTCAGCCACCAGCACGCCGACCAGGGTAATTTCGCCGTCATCAGCCGGGGAAAGGGCCTGATCACCCCGAGCGGTTACTTCGGCCCCGCCTTCGGCAGCGGGCACCACGCGGCATGGACCCGGCAGACCCGCGCGCACAACTGCGTTCTGGTCGACGGCGAGGGACAGCCCGCCGACGACTTCCGCGCCACCGGAAAAATCGAGAGCCTGGCCGAACGCGGCAACCTGGCCTGGACCCGGACCGACCTGGCCGCGGCCTACCCGGGACGGCTTTTCGCCTACCGCCGCACCCTCCTTTTCCTCCGCCCCGAACTGGTGGTGGTGGTCGACGACCTCCGAGCGGAAAAGGACGCGGTGTTCACCTGGCTCGCCCACACCTTGAGCCCTCCCGCCATCGACGGGTCCCGGGTGGCGATCCGGAGGGAGCCCGCCTCCCTCGAATTACGGCTCTTCACCTCGGCCGCCGAACCCCTGTCACCCCGGTGGACCGACCGCTTTGCCGTGGGGGTCAACGACAACGTCCCCGCCCCCTACCGCCGGGACTTTCCCGTCCAGTATCACTTGAGCTGGGAAGCTCCTCCCGCCGCCCGCAGGCGTTTCGCAGCGGTTATTACCCTGAACGGCGCCAGCGCGGAGACGGCCTTTGAAACCGGTGCCCACCTCGTCGTCCGGCACGCCGGCCGGCACCTCGGGATTGAATGCGACCCCGACCGTCCCGAAAACATCACCCTGGACGGGGAACCCATCGGGTAGGCTCGGACGGTCCGACCACGACCGAACCAAACGCCCCGTCGCCAGGTTTTCGGATTGCTTCGTAGCGAGGGGGGTTATCCCGCGATTCTCCGGGTCCCCGGATCTCCCGGGATAAACCCGGTCGCCACAACCACGGGAGTGCCACTGTTTTCGAAAAACGGGATGACGGAGAGTATACCCCTGATGTTTCCGGCGTTACCTCAACCCTCCTCCACCACTTCCCAGGTGTGGTCGGCGAGAAGCCGGACCGACGCGACGAATGCTTTGAAGGGCATCAGGCTGCCCCACTGCCGGGGCCCGACCTTGGATACGGTCTCTTTCCCGTCGGCCTTTTCATAGAGGTAGTAGGTCTCGCCGATTTTCGGCTGAAAGGCGATCTGGGCCGTGTAAATTTTCTCCGAGATTTCCACCCGCCGGCGGATTTTGTTCGCCTGCTCCGCCAGCACCTGCGCCTGCTCGTAAATCTGCTGCATCTGGGCGTTGGTCTGCTGCACCATGGCGGACATGGCGTTGCTCTTGATCTTCTTGCTGTCCGTCGGCTTGATCAGCGCGCCGCCCACGTTGTGCGCGTAGAGAAGGCTGGCCGGGGTTTCCGTAACCTTGTCCTTGTCTATGGGATTCTCAGCCATGGTCGTGTAAACAATTTATCATTTTCGCGGCAACCGCTCTCCCCGAAGGCGAATCGGGTCGACGCCGGACCTCCAAAATCGCAAATCTGGTGGCTTTGTCAAACACGGGCGGGATGAAGGACTTCCTGAGAGAGGACAACTTGCGCCGGGCCGGTCTTCTCGGTCTGGCCGCCACCGCGATGGCCGTTCCCCGGCTGTTCGAGGCCGACCTCCCCATGCGGTTCCCCTGGCTGCTGCTGTTCACGTTCGCCACCATGACCGCGGCCGGAGGCGCCGCCGCGGCCTGGCAATGCCGCGCGGGCATGGCGGGCCTTTTCCCCGGCCGGCGGCGGATCCTCGCGGGGATGGCCTGGGCGGCCGGAATCGGCATCGTCATGGCGGCCATCCTCCAGGCCACCGATCCGCTCCTGCGGGAGGCGATCCTCGCCCGGGACGACGAACGCCTCTGGCAGACGACCTTTCCCGCCACCCCGCGCGAAGCGGTGAGCCGGATCCTCTGGGGCGCCGGCGCGCAAACCCTCTTCTTCACCGCCGCCGCCCTCGGCTTTTTTACCCGCCTGACCGGACGCCTCTGGCTCGCCATCCTGTTCATCGTCGTTCTCCGGGTCCTCGTCACCGTCCACAAGTTCGCCGATGCCGGCCTCACCGACGTCATCCTTCCCTACGCCACGCTGGCCGCGGCCAACGGCCTGGCCAGCTGCCTCCTTTACGCCCGCGCCGGCCTTCCCGCCGCCATGACCTTTTCCGCCACCGTCGACCTGCGTCACTTCCTCAACCTCGAAATCGCCCGCTCGTTCCCCGACCCCTGAATCGCCCCCTGACCGGCGGGGCCGTTCAATGGTAAACAAAAACCATCCTGAATGTGACAAACCCCGCCGCCGTCTCGCAGGACCCGAGGTAAACCCGGTCGCTACAAGACTTGAGAGAATCCGCTTAT
>PXDC01000372.1 GCA_003565135.1 Verrucomicrobiota bacterium | reverse complement strand
TGGCCGGACTCGGGGTCGTCGCCGTCGCCTTTTTCCTGTTTAAATCGGTGCTCCAGGCCGCGGCCGTGATTCCCGGATTGGCCGAGCTGGCCATGGGGCACCTGATGGTGATCGCCTTCATGCACGTCGTTTTCCTCGGGGTCGTCACCCCGGTGATGCTGGCGTCGGCCGTCGACCGCGGCTGGATGAGCCCGGGACCCGCTTTCGGGATCGGACTGACGCTGTTCGCTGCCGGGGCGGCGGTTAAGATCGGGGCTCTGGCCTACACCGCCGTCGCCCCGTGGATAGGCGCCCCGACCTGGCCCGCCTTTGCCCATACCCAGCTCGGCGCGGCCGTCGCCCTGTTCGTCGGGACGCTGGTGATGATGGGATCGATGGGAGGACAACCGCGTGCGGCCGGGGATGCGTTCCGGCACTAACGGTTTTGCCGGGGCGAGGGCTTGGGATCCGGGGTCACATGCCCGCTGTTCGGATCGAAGATTTCATCGAAGAGCTCCTGCATCGCCGGAGAACGCCATTCCTTGTCGTAGATGGCCCCGACGACGATGGGCGGTGCCGGCGGTGCCAATTCCCGGATCTTAAGTCGGGTCCCGGCCATGTCCCGGACCCCGGTTCCTCCGAAGGCAATCCCGTTTCCCGCCTCCACGGCGGCGATCAGTCCGGTGATGCTTTCATGCTCCTCACTCACTTTCGGACGTTTTCCGGTTGCTTTGAACAACGAGGCGAGCCAGCCGTGATACTCCGGGTAATCGGAACGGCTGAAGGCGATCACCGGTTCGCCCGCCAGATCCTTCACATCGAGGCGGTCGGCATGGGCGAGGGGATGGGATACGGGCAGTATTGCGCAGGCGGGATACCGGTCGAGTTCGCGGAAAGCGAACCCGCGTAATGCGGTTTTTCCGGGATAGACAACCAGTGCGAGGTCCAGGGTTCCCGATCGCAAATGCCCGATCATTTCCGAGGTGCTCAGGTCGTGGAGCTGGATCTTCACTCCCGGCCTGTGTTGGGAAAACGTGCGCAGGCTTTCCGGAAGAATTTTGACGGTCAACGAGGGAGCATAGCCGATTCGCAGTTCCCTCGGCTGGGCGCCCGCAGCTTCCCGGGCGGCCGCAACTGCCTGATCGACCCGGTTCAGGATTCGCCGTGCCTCAAGCTCGAAAATCTTTCCCGCTTTTGTCAGGTGTACCGATTTTGCGGTTCGCTTGAACAGGGCCACGCCAAGTTCGTCCTCCAGCTGGCGGATCTGCCGGCTGAGGGGAGGTTGGGAAACATGCAGACGCTGTGCCGCCAGACTCACGTTTTCGACTTCGGCGACGGCAACAAAGTAGCGTAAATGGCGGAGTTCCATACGAGATTTCAGTATGCGAAGCGGGTATAGTCAGGCAAGTGAATAAGTATTTCCCAAAATCGAACGGGTCGGATATTCTTATAGCTCACGGGCCTGATATTCGGGCCGCACAAAACGTAAATAATCCGGCATCCCAATGAACGCATTCACCTACAAACGCCTCGACAAAGGAAACGCCGCCGTCCTGCTGGTCGATCACCAAACGGGACTGACCAACCTCGTTCAGGACTTCTCCCCTGACGATTTCAAAAACAACGTGCTCGCGCTGGCCGATTGTGCGAAGTACTTCAAACTGCCGACCATCCTGACCACGAGCTTTGAAGAGGGGCCGAACGGGCCGTTGGTTCCGGAACTGAAGGAACGGTTTCCCGACGCGCCGTATATCGCCCGACCGGGCAACATCAATGCCTGGGATAACGGGGATTTCCTCGATGCGGTAAAAGCCACTGGAAAAAAACAGCTCATAATCGCGGGGATTGTCACCGAGGTCTGCGTGGCATTCCCGGCGCTTTCGGCCGTGGAGGAGGGGTACGAGGTATTCGTCGTTGCCGATGCCTCGGGCACGTTTAACAAGGTCACGAGGGAAGCTGCCTGGAGCCGCATGGCGGCGGCCGGTGTGCAGATGATGACGTGGTTTGCCGTGGCCTGTGAACTCCACCGGGATTGGCGGAACGACGTCGAGGGTTTGGGAACCCTTTTTTCCAACCACCTTCCCAATTATCGCTGCCTCATCAACAGTCACGCCGCCCACACGAGCGCGTGACCCCGTCCGAAAAATCCAATCCGTTCCACCATGCCCGTCAAACACCGCCCGGTTTCTCCCTCGGACCTCGCCGCCCGCTTTTCCGAAGGCGGGGAGGTGACGTTGATCGATGTACGTCCGGCGCCCGATTACCGGGTGTGCCACCTCCCGCACGCGGTGGGCAACTGTGTGTACGAGATTCAGTTTCCGGAGAGGATGGCATCGCTCGCTCCCGATCGGGCGAAAGCGGTTTGTGTTTACGGCTTCGGGACCGGCGCCCGGGACGCCCGCATGGCGGCGGAAAAACTGGTGCGGGCCGGCTACGCCGAAGTCCTCGAATTGCGGGACGGGCTGGAGGGCTGGAAAGAGGCGGGGTACCCGGTGGTGGAATCTTCCGAAAAAGGGGCCCCCTCCGCTCCGGTGTTCGAAGGACGAAGGGAGGTGGACCTGTCGGAGAGCCGGCTGGAATGGGTGGGGCGCAACCTGCTCAACCGGCACCGCGGCACCCTCGGGTTGAAGGCGGGTTTCCTGGAGTTTTCCGGCGGAAAACCGGTGGGCGGGGAGTTCGCCTTCGATATGAACGCCATCACCTGTGAAAATCTCCGGGACGATCCCCTGCACGACGTGCTGGTCGACCACCTGCGAAGTCACGATTTCTTCGATACGGAATACTTCCCGGAAGGGAAATTCCGGCTTCACGCGGTGGAACCGGTGGCCGGGGCGACTCCCGGGGCGCCCGACCTGAGGATCGAGGGCGAGCTCTCCCTCAAGGACCGGACGGGTGCCGTTGCCTTCGAGGCTGTGTCGGGGGTGACGGCGGAGGGCCGGTTCGCCGCCCAGGCTGTGTTGTCCTTCGACCGCACCCGGTGGAACGTATTCTATGGGTCCGGGCGGTTTTTTCGGAACCTCGGCATGCATCTGGTGAACGATTTTGTCGAGGTCCACGTGCGGGTGGTGACCCTCCCGGCATCCTGAGCGCCCGCTGCGGACGGGCGGCAGAACGGATTTTGCTTGGCCCCGCGTCGGTTTTCCGGCGATGATGACGGGCTATGAAAGTCGTTCTCGCATACTCGGGGGGTCTCGACACCTCCGTAATTGTAAAATGGATACAGGAACGCTACTCGGCCGAGGTCGTCACCTTCGCCGCGGACATCGGCCAGGAGGAGGAGCTGGGCGGGCTCCCGGAAAAGGCCCGCGCGACCGGCGCGGTGGAGCACCACACCCTGGACCTGGTGGAGGAGTTCGCGAGCGACTTTATTTATCCCATGGTCCGGGCCAACGCCATCTACGAGGGCCAGTACTACCTGGGCACCTCCATCGCCCGGCCGCTCATCGCCAAGGCGCAGGTCGACCTGGCCCGCCGGGAGAACGCCAATGCCGTGTCCCACGGGGCCACCGGCAAGGGCAACGACCAGTGCCGGTTCGAGCTGACGTATGCCGCGCTGGCGCCGGATATCGAGATTATCGCCCCCTGGCGCCTGGACGAGTTCCGGGAGACGTTCCCGGGCCGTACCGAGATGATCGACTACTGCCGCAAGAACGGAATCGATGTCGAGGCCAGCGCGGAAAAACCGTATTCCATGGACCGGAACCTCCTGCACATCTCCTACGAGGCCGGGATCCTGGAGGACCCGTGGTTTGATCCGACCACGGCGGAAAACCGGAGAATGTTCAAACTCACCGCTTCGCCGGAGGAGGCTCCGGACGAATCCGAGTACGTCGAGCTCGAGTTCGAGTCCGGCGACTGCGTGGCGGTCAACGGCAAGCGCCTGTCGCCGGCAGCGGTGCTGAGGGAACTCAACCGGCTCGGCGGCAAACACGGCGTCGGCCGGGTCGACCTGGTGGAAAACCGGTTTGTGGGCATGAAGAGCCGGGGGGTTTACGAAACTCCCGGCGGCACGATCCTTTTGCACGGGCACCGGCAGGTGGAGAGCCTCACGCTCGACCGCGATCTCATGCACCTGCGGGATACCCTCGTCCCGCGTTACGCGGAACTGATCTACTACGGTTTCTGGTACGCTCCCGAGCGCGAGGCCCTGCAGGCTTTGATCGATGAAAGTCAGAAACCCGTCACCGGGACGGTGAAGCTGAAACTCTACAAGGGCAACGTGATCACCTGCGGCCGGAAATCGCCGTACTCCCTGTACGATCCGGAGGTGGCCTCCATGGAGGGGGTCGCCAGCAGCTACAATCAGAACGACGCCACCGGTTTTATCCGCCTGCAGGGACTGCGGCTGCGCGCGCGGCACGCGGCCCAGCAGGCCTTTATCGCGCGCAGCCCGCGGCCGCGGGATTCGTAGATCGGTCCGGGCCGGGCGGGCTCAGTTCTGACACCACGGGTTAATACAGGTAGGCGGCCCAAAAACCGGCGTGCACGGCGATGATCAGCCAGGAAATCGCCAGGAAGGCCCGCTTCCGGGTTTTGTGACGGAAAAACCGCCGCGCGGCCAGCGCCCCCGGCCAGCCTCCCAGCAGGGCCAGTAAATGGAGCGTGGACTCGGGGACGCGCCGGCTGCCGCGCCGCGCCCGGCGCTTGTCCCAGCCGTAGGCCGCAAAAGCGGCCGCGCTGCCCGCGAGGTAGATCCAGCCGACCCAGGGCCAGAGCGTCACTTCTTCTTTTTCTTCGCGCTTGCGGCCGCCGCCTTGGCCCGCTCCTTGAGCCGGGTGAGGTAGCGTTTCCGCCGGATACGTTTGATTACCTTGTTGTATTGCTGTCCCATGTATGTCCCTTGGTAGCGACTGCGCACCGGAGGTCAAGCCCACTCTCGCCGCAATGCGAGCGCGAAAATGGTCATTGCCGCCCCCGGTTTTTTGCCTGTAGGTAGTCGGGCATGGGGCGTCTTTCCAAAACCAGATGTATCGGGATTCTGACGTCGGGCGGCGATTGCCCGGGCCTGAACGCGGCGATTCGCGCCGTGGCGAAATCCGCCATGCACTACGGTATTCGCGTGCTGGGCATCTCCGACGGATTCCGGGGGCTGGTGGAGAACCGTTTTCACCTGCTGGAGGATCCGGACGTTTCCGGTATCCTCACTCGGGGGGGGACCATTCTCGGAACCAGCCGGGACAAACCCCACAAGATGCCCATGGGCGACCGGGTCATGGACATGACCAGCGTGGCGGTGGCCAATGCCCGCGCCCGCGAGATCGATTGCCTGGTCTGCCTGGGGGGAAACGGGACCCAGAAAAACGCCCAGCGCATCCGGGAGGCCGGCCTCGATGTCATCACCCTGCCCAAGACCATCGACAACGATGTGATCGGGACCGATGTGACTTTTGGTTTCAACACCGCCATGAACACCGCCACCGAGGCCATCGACCGGCTTCACACCACCGCGACCAGCCATCACCGGGTGATTGTCTGCGAGGTCATGGGACACAAGGCCGGGTGGCTGGCTCTCGGCGCCGGCATCGCCGGCGGGGCTGACGTCATCCTCATCCCGGAAATTCCCTATGATCGCGAGGTCGTGGCCGAACACCTCCTCGAGCGGCGCAAACACAGCAAACGCTTCTCCATCATCGTGGTGGCCGAAGGAGCCCGCTCGGTCAAAGAGGCCCGGGAGGGCAAAACCAAAACGGCGGACGGAGACCCCGCCGCCGGGAAGGAGGCCCGCGATTCAAAAAAGAAGGCCGACGCCCTGCAGGAGGGGCCGCACCTGGTGCAGGAATCCCTCGACAGCCGCATCGCCCGCCAGCTCCAGCAACTCACCGGTCTCGAGGCCCGTACCACCTCGCTCGGTCACGTGCAGCGGGGCGGGTCGCCGTCCCCGCAGGACCGCCACCTCTGCACCCTCCTCGGAACCCGCGCGGGGGAACTCCTGGCCGAGGGCCGCTACAACGTCATGGTCGCGGTGCGCGGTTCGGAGACCGTCCCGGTTCCCCTCGAAGAGGTGTCCGACGGCTACCGCACCGTCCCGGCCGACCACCCCTGGATTCACGCCGCCGAACTGGTGGAAACGTGCATGGGCAACCGCGTCCGCCGGGCATAATGGTTTCCTGACCAACAAAAGACCGCTTCCCGGGGGCCGACCGGGCGCTTGCGGTTCCTTCGGGCCCGCCCTGACACCGCGGGCGCTCCCGGTGTTGGCCATAACCGGCGGACTTCGCTAAAGCGGTGCCGGGCACCGCACGCCAAACGATGTCGGCGCTCCCGGCGCTGCCGTCACTCGAGGAGTTGTTTGATATCGTCGAGGCTGATCTTGGCGTTGGCGCTTTCGCTGGCGGCAAACAGGTCCTTGAGGAGATTCGCCTTGGAGCGCTGGAGTTCGAGCACCTTTTCCTCGATGGTTTCGGCCGCGATGAGTTTGATGCTCGTGACCACCCGGCTCTGACCGATTCGGTGGGCGCGGTCCGTGGCCTGGGCCTCCACCGCCGGGTTCCACCACGGATCGTAGTGAATGACGGTGTCGGCCCCGGTGAGGTTGAGACCGGTCCCGCCCGCCTTCAGGGAAATGAGGAAAATGGGGATGTCCGGCGTATTGTTGAAGCGGTCGACTTCGTTCATCCGGTTCCGGGTCTGTCCGTCCAGGTAGCAGTAGGTCAACCCCGACTGGTCGAGTTCCTCCCGCAGGATCTGGAGCAGGGAGACAAACTGGGAGAATACGAGCATGCGGTGACCGCCGTCGATCGACTCCTGGACCAGCTCGAGGAAGGAGTCCTTCTTGGCCGAGTCCAGGGTCATGTCGCGCGAGAGCTCTTTGTCTTTCTGCAAGAGCCGCGGATCGCAGCAGAACTGGCGCAGGCGCAGCAGCTGGGTGAACGCGGCCACGCGCAGGCGGCCCTCGGAAGCGCCGCCCATCTCCAGTTCGAAGATGGCCTTTTGGGTCTTTTCCTTGAGCTCCTGGTACTGCTGGCGCTGGGCGGCTCCCATCTCGCAGTAGATGATCTGCTCGATCTTGTCCGGAAGTTCCGGGGCGACATGCTGCTTGGTCCGGCGCAGGATGTACGGGGCCGCTTTTTGCTGGATGCGTTTGTCGTACCAGGCGCGTTCCTCCGCCTTCGGATTGGCGGGGGGCTTTTGCAGGTAACCCGGCAGGATGAAGTCAAAGAGCGCCACCAGGTCGTCCAGGCTGTTTTCCAGAGGCGTACCGGTGAGCAGGAAGTGGCCGCGGCTGTAGAGCGAACAAATAGAGCGGAAGTTGCGGGTCTGCGGGTTTTTGATGTGCTGGGCCTCGTCCGCCACGATACAGTCGAACACCAGGCTCTGGAAGAGCTCGGCGTCGCGGATCAGGGTGGTGTAGGAGGTCATGACCAGGTCGTACGGCTCGAATTCCTCCGCGGTGCTCAGGCGGTCGTTGCCGTGGTGCACGAAGAACTTGAACATGGGGACGAAGCGTTGGGTCTCGCGTTTCCAGTTGGTCAGCAGCCCGGCGGGGCAGACCACGAGGAAGGGGGAGGAGACCTGGCGGGTGTGGCGTCCCCGTTTTTTCTTGGTGCGCTGCTTGTACTTGCGCCGGCGGATCTGCGCTTTGCGAATCGCCGCCAGCAGGGCCAGGGCCTGGATGGTTTTTCCCAGCCCCATCTCGTCGGCCAGGATGCCGCCGAGTTTGTTGCGGTACAGGTGGTACATCCAGGCCACGCCCAGCCGCTGGTAGGCCCGGAGGGCCTCGTCCAGGTCCCGGGGAATGGGCGGGCGTTCCAGGCGGGAGAGATCGCGAATGGCCACGCTCCGTTTCTTCCAGGTTCCCGGCGTCTGGTAGTGGTCCGCGATCGTTTCCATGAGGAACTCGGTGTCCGGCATGTCCCGCGTTTCGATGCGGTGGTTGGTGCGGGGCACGAGCGCCTGGTTGTGGTTGCCCGCGAGCGAACGCTGGAGGTGTTCGAGGCCTTTGAGTTTCTCGTCCGAAATCAGGAAGACCCGCGTGGGGGTCTCAACGTAGTTCTTGCCGGAATTGATGTTGTTCTGGATCTCGCGAAACTTGAACTTCCCCGCCTTGAGCGAGGTCTGGACGTAGAACTGGTTGCCTTCCTCCCGGGCGATGCAGGTGATCTTGGCGTCGGTGATCCGCTCGGTGTTCTTGCGGAAATTGTCGGTGAACCGGGCCTGGAAGGTGTTTTCCAGCTTGTTCCAATGCTCGGCCAGAAAATTGAGCACTTTGTGGCGGTCCCGCAGCCACCATTTCCGCGAGGAGGGATCGAGCAGGAACTCGTTCCCCCGCAAAAGATTGAGGGTGTCCTCGTAGTAGGGGTGTTCCTTGGAGGGCAGGCTGATCGCCAGGTAGTCGCCCGAACCGTCCACCTCCACCGGGGTGTGCCCCTGGTTGATGTCGGGAGCCGGGGGTTTGGCCGGGCGCTCGGAGATCTCCTCCAGTTCCTCCTCGTCCTCTTCCCACTCCTCGTCCTCCTCCTCCTCTTCGTCCTCGTCCGCTTCGAGGTGCTCGCTGACCCCGGCGAGCAGGGCCCCGTGCCATTCCGCCGGGGCTTCCCCGTTGGAGCCGGTAAACACCACCGGCTCCCCCCGGAGCGCGTCCAGCAGCTTCTTCAATTGCGTGCGCCGCAATTGCAGGCATCCGGCCAGCCGGCCGGCGCACCAGGTTTCCAGCAAACGGCCGGCCTGAAGGTGGGGCGGGGCGAGGTTGTAGGGGCGCTGGAGATCCAGTTTTTCCGGCGGACTGAGGGATCCGTCGGCAAACTCAATCTCGATCCTGACCGGGACGGCGTTTCGTCCCGCCGCCTTTTCCAGGTTGGGCGGGAGGTGGAGTAAAAATCGGATGGGAACGCCCTCGGTTTCCGAAACAGTCAGCGAATTGAGCGTTGTTATTTCCTCGGTGGATTGCGGCATGTGACTTCAATTTCCCCATGACCGGCATGGGGATTCTTCCCGATCGCGTTAAAGGTGAACCATTTGTGCGGGAATCGAATCCGTTCCGAACAGAAGCTTCCCCCCGGGAAGCGCTACTCGGATATGTGGTATGGGATAATAAACACGAAGAATGGCGGTTTGAAAAGGAGAAAATGGAAACAATTTCACGGGGGACCCCTTCCCGAGGGTTGAGCATTGCCTTTTTTCCGGGTTCCGGTTTGTGCTGGGAATCATGTCCGACCATCCCTACCTGGAAGACGCGTTTTATGTTCTCTGGTCGCGCCTGACCCCGGATCGGGTCAAGCCCGATATCACCAAAGCCCTGCGCGAGGCCGGGGAGCGTCTCGACGCGATCGCGGCCCGCCCGCGCGCGGAATTGACCTTCGAGAACACTCTGTTGGCGCTCGACGAAGCCACCGAAGGCCTGGGTGAGGCGTGGGGCCGGGTGTCGCACCTGATTTCGGTGTGTGACAGTCCGCCGTTGCGCGAGGCCTACACCGAGATGCTCCCCGCGGTTTCCGAGTTTTTCGCCCGCATACCGCTCAACCAGGACCTTTGGGACGCCATCAAGGCTTACGGGGAAACCGCCGGGGCGCGGGAGCTCACCGGGGTGCGGCGCCGCTTCCTGGAGGAGACCGTGACCGATTTCCGGCAGGCCGGAGCCGACCTGCCGGCGGAGAAAAAGGCGCGCCTGGAGCAGATCGAGAGCGAGTTGTCCTCCCTTACGCGCAAGTTTTCCGAGAACGTGCTCGACGCCACCAACGCCTGGGAACTGGTCATTGACGATCGCGAACAGTTGCGGGGGTTGCCCGAGACCGCCCTGGAGGCGGCGCGGCACAACGCCCTGGAAAAGGGGCACGGGTCCGAGAGTGATCCACGATGGCGGTTCACCCTGCACATGCCTTCGCTCGAGCCGTTCATGACGTACCTGGAGGACGACGACCTCCGGCGCCGGATGTGGGAGGCGTCGACGGCGGTCGGCGCCCGCGAGCCGCACGACAACACCGGCCTGGTGGACCAAATCCTCGCCCTGCGCGAAGAAAAGGCGAAGCTGCTCGGCCGCGAGAGTTTCGCCGCCCTGGTCCTGGAGCGGCGCATGGCCAAGTCGGACGAGCGGGTTTTCGGGTTTATCGATGACCTCCATCGCCGGTCCCGGGAGGCGTTCGAAAAAGAAAACCGGGAACTGGAGGATTTCCGGGGCGGGGCGCTGGGGGAGGCCAGCGTGCCGCTGGAGCCGTGGGAGTTGCTTTACTGGTCGGAAAAACAGCGACGGGACCGGTACGCCTTCGACGAGGAGGACCTGCGCCCGTATTTTCCCATCGACCGGGTAATCGGGGGCCTCTTCGAGATCGCCGAGCGCGTCTTCGAGGTCCGCATCGAGGAACGTGAGACCGTCTGCCCCGAGCCCGGATCGTCCCCGGGCGCGTCCGCTGCCGGCGAGGGCGGGCCCGTCGAGGTCTGGCATCCCGAGGTGCGCTTCTACGATTTGCGCGACCGGGACGGGCGGCACCGCGGTTCCTTTTACGCCGACTGGCACCCCCGCGAGTCCAAACGCGGGGGCGCCTGGATGAATCCCCTGCGCACGGGGGGCGTCACCGCGGCGGGCGAACGGCGGCCCCATCTCGGGTTGATCTGCGGCAACCTGACCCCGTCGGTGGCGGGTAAAACCGCGCTCCTGACCCACCGCGAGGTCGAGACCATTTTCCACGAGTTCGGGCACCTCCTGCACCACCTGCTGGGCGAGGTCGAGATCAAGTCGCTCAACGGGACCAACGTGGCCTGGGATTTTGTCGAGCTCCCCTCTCAGATTATGGAGAACTGGTGCTGGGACCGGGAAAGCCTCAACTGTTTCGCCCGTCACCACGAGACGGGCGCACCCATCCCGGACGAGCTTTTTTCCAAAATGGTGGCGGCCAGAAACTACCGTTCGGCCAACGCCATGATGCGCCAGCTCAGCTTCGGCCGGCTTGACCTCGAACTCCACGCCCGCTACCCCCGCTACGCGGGGGGCGATTTGGAGGAGGCCCTGCGGCGGCTCCTGCGCGATTTCGTCCCGCCCACCCGCACCCCCCTTCCCACCATCGCGCGCCGGTTCAGCCACCTGTTCTCCAGCCCGACCGGCTACGCCGCCGGGTATTACTCCTACAAATGGGCCGAAGGGCTCGACGCGGACGCGTTCACCCGCTTTCAGACCGAGGGGATCCTGAATCCCAAGGTGGGCCGGGAGTTTGTGGACCGGATTCTGAGCCGCGGGAACGCCGAGGATCCGCTCAAGCTCTATGTCGATTTCATGGGTCGCGAACCCGACCTGCTGGCCCTGCTCAAGCGCAGCGGGCTGGTGCGCGAGTGAGCCGCGCTTCGGCGGTTGGGGTGGGCGCGATGGCCAAATGAGCGCGGCGGCTTGTCACGACGGGTCGATTGGCTAGGTTGCCGTCCCCCGTCCCGGCGGGATTCGATCGATGGAATGAGAAAACGGTTCTACATACTCGGAGGCCTCCTCCTTTTCCCGGTGGTGGTTGTCGCGGCCCTGCCGCTCTGGCTGCCTTGGGTGCTGAAACCGGTGGGGGAACGCCTGGGGTTGGCGTTTTCCGAGTATGAGCGTATCGGATACAGCCGGTTCGCGCTGGAGGAGGTGCGTTATGCCGGGGGAGGGGTCACCTTCGCCGGGGACCGCGTCGAGGGGTACCTGCCGCTCTCCTGGGCGCGGCGGGTGCTGATCGGCGGCGGGGAGGGACGCGACTTCCTTGACCTCGACGGCTGGCGACTGGAGGTCGAGCTCCCGGACGAACCCGAAGAACCGGAGCCCGATCCAGAGGATCCGGACGAAATTTACCCCTACGGGATTTACGGTTTGGTGGAGACTATCGTGCCCCACGTTGTCCGTTGGGCCCCCCGGGTGGCCGCGCGCGACGGCCGGGTGCGGGTCGACGCGGTGGAGATCGATATCGAGAGGGTTCTCTGGCGCGGCGGGCAACTGGAGGCGGCCGCCGCGGCCGAGGTGGGCGGGGAGCGCGTGGAGTTGGCCCTGACCGGGGACGCCCGCGACCTTTCCGCCCTTTCCCTGGAGGCGCTCCTCCATCCCTACGGGGCGGGTCTGGACCTGGTTCTCGGCCGTTCCGAGGGAACCCTGGAACTCCGGGCCGACGCCACCTGGGAGAAGAATCACCTCGTCCTCACCGCCGGTTTCGGGCCGGAGGACCTGCTTCCGCGGGAAGCCGCCCTGTGGTCCGAAGCGATCGAGATTCCCGCCGAACGGATCGCCCTGAACGATTACGACGCGGTCACCGGCACGCTGCGGGCCAACTGGCGGGAAGGAAGGTTCGACGTCGATCTGCAGGCCGCGGCGGCGCCCCCCGATGTCGACTCGGTCCATCTGCCGGTGAACGTCGACATACGCGCCGAGGGGGACCTCGAGAGCGTGCGCCTGGAGTCGGCCGTGGTCCGTTCCCCGTGGCTGCAGGCGACGTTGTCCGAGCGCCTGGAGGTCGATTACCGCGGGCGCCTCCTCAGCGAGGAATCGGTTTTCACCGTCGAGGGCGATCTCGGCGAACAGCGCTTTTTCGATGCCGCCGGGGTGTTCGGGGCTCGCGTCGGGATCGCCCCGGGCGAGGCCGGCATGCCGGACATTACCTTTGAGCTCAACGGTTCCGAGCTGGCCGCCTTCGAGGTCACGGGCGAATCCCTGCGCGGCGAGGGCCGGGTTTTCTGGACGGCCGAGGCCATGGAGGCGTCCGAGGATCCCTTTCCCTGGCCGCACGCCGACCTGCAACTCGGGGCGGAAAACATCGCCGCCTTCGGGCGGGTGGTGCAAACGGCGGCGGCGGAGGGGTTCTTCGAGGCTCCCGTGTTCCACCTCACCGGCCTCGAGGCTTCCCTGGACGACGGCACCTCGGTGAACGGGTTCGTCGACTTCGACCTGCGGGAGCGTCGCGTGGGCCGGGGCGAGGTGGCCCTGGATGTGAGGGAGGACGTCGTGCGCGAGTTCCTCCCCGAGGGGGTGGGGTTCGACCGGGCCCGGCTGGCGGCCCGGATATCCGGACCGCTCGCCACCATCTCCCACGAAGTCGAGTTTTCTCTGGACGGTCTGCGCGCCCCCGAGGTGCGGCCGGGCGACCTCTCCCTGGCCTGGCGGGGGGATTTTCTCGACTTCGACGAGTGGAACCTGGCGTGGAGGAACGACCACGGCGCGGCCATCGAGGCGGCGGGCGCGTTCCACACCGCCTGGCCGGCCGAGCGGGCCACGCTCGTGCTGAGCAGCCTACTCTTTTCCAGGGGCGACGAATCCTTTCTCGAACTGGAGTCTCCCGCCCGGTTGGAAGTCGCTGAGGCCGGGGATGCGCCCGAAACCGACCTCGCTCTCGAGACCTGGCAGGTGGTCCTGGACCATCTCGTCTTCGAGGGGGCGGACCGGCGGATAGCCCTGGCAGGAGGGTTGGACTGGCCCGAGAACGGCCGGTTGTCCCTGGAGGTCGCCGGGTTCGACCCCGGCTTTCTCGAGCATTACGTCCTGACCGACATTCCCTCGCTCCAGGTCGAGCGGCTGTCTTTCAGGGCCGCCTGGGAGGAGACCGGTCCGCTCGTCTTCCGGCTGGAGAACCGGGTCGAAATGGAGGTGGTCGAGGACGAACGGTTCCAGGCGGCCCTGGAAGTCGCCGGCGACGGCGACGGCGTGCGCCTGGAAAGACTTGAGGTGCGGGATCGCAACAGCGCGGTTCTCACCGCGGAGGGCCTCCTGCCGGCCGTCTTCTATCCCGGCCGCCTCGACGCCCTGTACGAAATCGGCTACGACGACGAATTCTTCCTCGCGGCTAACTCCGATCCGGAGGCCGGTCTCTGGGCCCGCCTCCGGGATCTGGTCGGGATCGAGCTCGACGCGCCGCAACTCGACATCGACCTCGCCGGAACCGTGGCCCGGCCCCGCGGCGAGGTGCGGTTCCTGAGCGACCGGGTGGCGTACGTCGGCGACGGTGAAACCGATCTGCCCCGGGTGGAGGCGATCGAGTTCCGCACCGCGTTCGACATCGACGAGGCCCGGCTCGAACGCCTGCGTTTCCTCGTGGAGGGGCAGGAGGTCCGGGCCGAGGGACGGTTGCCGATCGGGGAGGAGGCCTGGGGGGCCTTGATCCGCGGGGGAACCCTCCCGGATTGGAGCGTGGTGGAGGCCCGGCTTTTTGTCGACGAAGCCGAACTGCAGCCCTTTGCCCGTTTCGCACCCGGTATCCTCAGCCCGCAGGGGCGGCTCAGCGTCGATCTCGAGGTCCGGGGAGACCGTTTCGAGCGGGGTGAGATCGTGCTCACCGGCGCCGCCACCCGCCCCATCATGCCCCTGGGGTCGGTGCAGGATCTGCGGGCCCGGATCCTGTTCGAGGGCCGGGAGGCCGTGCTGGAGGAGTTTTCCGGGCGCCTGGGAGGCGAACGCCTGCGCCTCAGCGGCCGGGTGGAGATCCCGGACGACCTGGTGCCCGAATTCGATTTCTCCATTACCGGCAACAACCTTCCTTTAACCCGGCAGCCCGGACTTGTGATTCGCGGCGACCTCGACCTGCGGGTGCGCGGCGGCGGGGAGGAAATTCCGTCCGTCACCGGGAACATCAACATGCGCGAAAGCCTCGTCATTACCGAACTGCGCGCCATGGCGCCGGTCTCGGTGGCCACCCCGGAGCGGCGCCCCCCCTTCTTCAGCGTAGACCAGGAGCCGTTTTCCGAATGGACCCTCGATATTGGGATTCGCGGGGACCAGTTCCTGGCCGTGCGCGCTCCCGGATTCCGCGGACGTCTCTCCGCCAGTCTCAATGTGCGCGGCACCCTCCTCGAACCCCAGGCCATCGGTCAGGTTCGCATCGATGCCGGCGCCATCCGTTTTCCCTTTGCCACCATGCGGATCCAGCAGGGCACCGTCACCCTTTCGGAGGACAATCCCTACCGTCCCCAGTTGTTCATTACCGCAACGTCACGAATTTTCGGATACGATTTGCAGATGGAACTCAGCGGTATGGCCGACGACCCCGTTCTCGAGTTTACGTCCCACCCCCCGCTCAGTTCCGAGGCGATCCTGCTGATGATTACGGCGGGGGAATTGCCGCGGGGGGAATTGACTTTTACCGGCCAGCAGAAGGCCACCAAGCTGGCCCTCTACATCGCTCAGAATGTCTTTCTGGAGTTCGGCGGCGACGACGACGGGGCGGAGCGTCTGACCATTCGATCGGGCGAAAATATCTCCGAGCAGGGGCGCGAGACGTTTTACATCGAGTACATGTTCTGGCCGCGCTGGGGCATCGTGGGGGAATACGATCGCTTCGACGCCTTTAACGCCGGCTTGAAATGGAGGATTTTCAGCCGCTGAGGACGGTTTTGACGAGATTGATGATGACGAGGATGATCCGGTCGCTTTTCACTTTCTTTGCCGTAGGGCTCCTGCTCATTCCCGTGCCGCTCGCCGCCGGC
>PXDC01000014.1 GCA_003565135.1 Verrucomicrobiota bacterium | reverse complement strand
GGCGGCGGTGAACGATCGTCGGCTGGTTTGTATTAACATAGTGTGGGTAGGTTTCCTTTCCGTGGTTGGTATTGCTTGGTTCTTACGCGTTTTCCGGGAACGAGCCGGAGGTTCCGCCCGAGGTGTCGGGGAATGGCTTTGCCGTCTTCGCGGTTACTGTCCGTCTTCGACCGGTTTGTTTGGTTGGGAGTCTGTGGGGGTTGGGTTGATATTTTCGGCGTCGGTATCGTTCATATACGTCGCGGACGGGTCGTGAATGGTCCAGACGTCCACCGCTCGCATGCGTGTGTCAACCGTCCGGCCCTCGAGCAGGTTATCCATCATCCCGCACAATATGTCGGCCTTGGCCGCGTAGTCAGCTTCGATGCGGGGCCAGGGAAAGTGGGTGTTGAGGGGGTCGCCCCGGGTGGCCGCGGATATGACGAGAAGGTCGTCCGGATGGCGAATACCGAAATCGTTCATGGCCACCTGGATCTCGTGCCGGAAGGCCGGAGAGCCGAGAACGAGAGCGTCGGGCTTTTCTTCCGAAGCCTGCCAAAGGCGGCGAAAGGAGTCCCATCCACCGCCCGACCAGCTGTTGTGCCAGTCCTCGCGTATCCAATCTTTGGGTACATCGATTCCGGCCTCGGAAAGGATCCTTTTGACCTCTTGCGAGTCGCGGTTCCGGTCGGAGTGGAGGTACTTCATGGCGCAAAAGGCCACCTTTCGACGTCCGCGGGCAAACGCCACGTCCAGGGCCTTCCGGAAGAAATCCTCGAAGCTGAGACGGATTCCACGGGTATAATCGCGTCCCACGCCCAACAACGGCACGCTCCGCTGCGCAACGAGAGCCTGCAGTTTCGCGGACGGGCGCCCCGAGAGGTCGATGACACCGGCCAGGCGGCCGGCCTCCAGGTCGGTCAGCAGGGCGAGCGCGTCGAGACGGGTCGATTTCTCCCCGTGGGGTTTGCGGCCGAGGTAAACGCGGCTTTCCCGGCCGAGGCGGTCCAGGGCCGATTGGCATTCCAGGATGTTGAGCGCGCTGATGTTGGCGTTGGGGAATTTACCCAGGTCGATGTCGTACAGCAAGGCCACGGGAGCGCAACGGGCTCCCTGGGAAGTGACGAAGTACCCGCTTCCTTTGGCCGCTTCCAGCAAACCTTCGTCCACCAATTCAGCCAGGGCCTTGCGGATAGTGGGCACGGAAACGCCGAATTCAGCCGCAAGAAACCCGGTCGACGGCAATTTGTAACCCGTTTTGCACGGCGACAAAATGTGCCGGCGGAGATGGTCCTTGGCCAGACGGTAGGGCGAAATACGGGGGATTTTCCGGTTTGAGAAGCGCATTGGGTGTTATTTTTTACAATCCTAGAAAGTAATTAACTGGATTGTAAACATAAAATTTAGGTTTTTACCCGGCGCCATGCCCGTCCGGGGAACTTCGGGTGGTTCCCGAACGGCTTGAGGAGCGGGCGGAACGGGGTTTGCGCGGGACGGGGCGGATACCGTGACGGGGAACAGGTGTGGCGCGGGGCGGGTTTCAGTTCACCCGACCGGGGCGGACGCGACAATAGAGCCGCGTCCCCCGGGTCGGGAACGGCGGATTTCCGACAACAATAGCGTTTCCTTTGTTACGCGCTGATCCCCGGAGGGGTTCAGCGGGCGAAGATTTTCTCGTAATCGTCCACACCCCCATTGTCGAGGCAGCACTCGATGATGCGTTTCCCGACGGGGGACAGGTCGGGGTCGTGATGGAAATCAGCCAGGCATTTGTGGAAGAATTCGGTCAGGATGCCGGCGCCCCGGTCATAGGCCTCGGGGCCGACTTCCGGCTGGGTATCAACCTGCAGGAACCAGCGCGGGAGCATGTGGCCCTCGACGTGGAGCTGGTAGAGGGAGTAGCCGAGCAGGGGGCAGCGGGCGGGCTGAATCTGGTCTGATTTGAAGGGTCGGCCCCCGCGGCGGGTGAGGTATTCGCGGGCGATCCATTGGGGCATAAAACCGACCTCCCAGGCCCCCACGTGCTGGTTGGGAACCAGGATGTACTGGGTCTGGCGGTGCCGCTCGAACTGTTGCAGCAGGAGATTGGCCTGGTCGACCTTGCGCCCGGTGGCAAAGGGCCAGTAGGAGCCGACGCCCTCGCTGCTCATGCCTTCGGAGTCGACGATGCTGGGATTGGCGTGGCCCCGCGGGGCCGCCAGCCGCCAGAGCCAGGCGAGGGCGGGGGGGAGAACATGGAAGAGGCCGATGATACCGTAGGAAGGGTTTTCCCGGGTGCAGGGAGGCGTGCGGACGCCGAAGCTGCGAATATCGACCTGGACGCTTCCTTCCACGATATCCGGGATGGATTCGCGGGGGATGATGACCCGGGGGTTGGGGCAGGGGCTGCCCGGTTTGTCCTCGATATGCTCCCAGATGAGCGCCCGGCTGTTGGGGACGGCGTCGATATTGAGAAAGAGCAGCGGTTTCGCGGGGAGGGCGGTGAGTTTTTCCAGGTGGAGGTCTTTGCCGTAGTCGTCGATATGGTTGACCCGGACGAACCAGGCGTCTTCGGCGTCGGTGAGGCGCATTTTGCCGTCGCCGTTCTGCAGCGACGGGTGGCAGAGGGCCATGTCATCGGTGACGGGCTGGAGGGTGCAGGAGCGGGCGAATTCGATGAAGCGGTTTTCGCCGGTGACCACATTTTTGCCCAGGATGAGGCGTCCGTCCGGTTCGCGATGGGCCTGTTCGAGCATCTCGCTCTTCCCTCCGCCGCTGGCGCCCTCGTGCATGAGGGTGACTTCGTTGTCGTAGGGGGTAACCACCCGCACGGTGGAGCAGTGGGCCGTGACCCAGCCTTCTTTTTCGCCGAGACCGATCAGGACCCCGTAGATTCCTTTTTTGGCGCTGGGCCCGGGGTAGAGGTTGTAGGAGAAGAGCTCGTGGAGGGTTTCGTTCCGGTTGTGAACAACCACCTGTTTGCCCTCGAAGTGGGTGTGGCGAAACGGCGGGGCCACGTAGATAATGGATTGCGGGGCGAAGTTGTCCGGGACCTTGTCGAGAGGGACGATTCCCTGGAGCAGGGCGAGGCCGAGAGCGAAAAAACCGGCGTTGGCCGGGGCGACGACCAGCGAATCCGTGCCCATTCCCTCTCTTCCGGCCACGAACCCGAAAACCGCGAGCGGTTGTTGTTCCATCCAGCGGAAGGTTTCCTCCCGGAGTTCGGCAAAATCTTTTCCGAAGCGGGAATGGTAGGTGGGCTTGTTGGTGGGATTTTCGTCGCCGATCAACATGCAATCGGGATCCCGGCGGCGCATGTAGGGGTCCGGGTAGTTGGCGGCTACGCCGTTTCGCACGCGCGCGGCGGTGGCCTCGACCACCCGTCCCTTGCCGGGGACTTCGTAAGCGACCTCGGTGAAATCCGAATCCGGACCGCCGCAGGCGGCATCGATCAGGCTGTCTACCGTTTCGAAGACGGTGACGGCCGGCGCGTTTTCAAGGATCCGGCGGGCATCGGCCGGGGGATTGAATTTATGCCAGGATTCTTTTTCGCTCATCGGCTTCGATACTTGAGAGACGAAGGCCGCGGTGGCAAACCGGAAATATCCGAATCGGATTAGGGTGAGCGATATAT
>PXDC01000021.1 GCA_003565135.1 Verrucomicrobiota bacterium | reverse complement strand
CGGGGGCCAGGCCGCCACCGTCGGACGCGTCCAGACACCCACCCTCGCCATCGTCATGGAGCGCGAGCGGCAGATCCGGGCCTTCAAGCCGCGCACCTACTATCGCGTGATCGCGGACTTCGAAATCACCAAGGGCGTCTACCAGGGCGTCTACCAGAGGCCGGATTTCCGGAAGTCCGATGACGAACACGACCGGGCCGACCGGATCTGGGACCGGGAAACGGCCGAGATCGTTCTCGCCGCGGTCCAGCGCCTTCCCGCGGCGGGTGTCACGGAGGAGCGCAAACGCAGCCAGCAGGCCGCACCGCGCCTTTACGACCTCACCTCTCTCCAGCGGGAGGCCAACAACCGGTACGGCTATCCCGCCGGCCGCACCCTGCAGATCGCCCAGTCCCTCTACGAACGGTACAAGGTCATCACCTACCCCCGCACCGATTCGCGCGCCCTGCCCGAGGATTACGTCGCCGTCTCCCGGGAAACCCTCGGGAAAATGGGGGGCGAGTACCAGGCTCACGCGCGCAAGGCGCTGGACAACGATTGGATCAAACCGAACAAGCGGATCTTTAACAACGCCCAGGTGAGCGATCACTTCGCCATCATACCCACCACGGAATCCCCCCAAAAGCTCCCCGAAAACGAGGCCAAAATCTACGACATGATCACCCGTCGGTTTATCGCCGTTTTTTACCCCAGCGCCCAGTTCGACGTGACCACCCGAATCAGCCAGGTCGAGGAACACCCGTTCAAAACGGAAGGGAAGGTCCTGGTCGAACCCGGGTGGCTCGCGGTGTACGGCAAGAAGCCGGCCGACGAAAACGCCTCCACCCTGACCCCCCTGGACCCGGCCGACGGCGAGCCGCCCAGCGCCCGAACCGTGTCGGGCGAACTCGCCGAAGAGGAAACCAAGCCCCCTCCGCGCTACACGGAAGCCACCCTTCTCTCCGCCATGGAGGGGGCCGGCAAGCTGGTCGACGACGAGGAACTCGCCCTCGCCATGAAGGAGAAAGGCCTCGGAACTCCGGCCACCCGGGCCAACATCATCGACCACCTGGTACGGGAAAAATACCTCGAACGGGAGCGCCGCGATTTGATTCCCACCGGAAAGGCGGAACTGCTTCTCGACTTCCTCCAGGAAGTCAAGGTGGCCGCCCTGACCAGTCCGTCCATGACCGGTGAATGGGAATACAAGCTCCACAAGATCGAAGAGGGCAAACTCTCCCGGGAGACGTTCATGCAGGAGATTACCGACCTGACCCGGGACATCGTGGACAAAACCCGGAACTTCGAAGAATCGGACGAAAATGCCACCGAAACCTCGATCATCAGCCCCACCGACGGGAAACCGATGCTGGCCAACGCCCGCCGGTACAAGTCCCAGGACGGCGGCATCGAACTCTACAAGGTAGTCGGCAACCGGAAGCTGGAGGAAGCCGAGGTGCAGCAGCTCCTCAAGGACCGCCGCATCGGGCCTCTGGACGGATTCCGTTCCAAAAAAGGCAAACCCTTCAGCGCCATTCTGGAGTTGAGCGACGACAACCGCATCAAGTTCGTCTTCGACAACGGCGGTGAGGGCAACGGCGACGGCGAGGGCGGCAAAATCGACCTGACCAACCTGGAGGTCATCGGGACCTGCCCGAAATGCGGCGGGAAAATTTACGAAAGTGTCGCCGCCTACATCTGCGGAAACTCGCAGGCCGAGGAAAAGAAGTGCGACTTCCGGGTCAGCCGGAAAATTCTCGGCCGCGATATCGACCGGGAGCAGATGAAAAAACTCCTGGAACAGAAGAAAACGGACCTCCTGCCGAACTTCTGGTCCAAGCGCTCCAAGAAACCGTTTGCCGCTCACCTGATCCTGAAGGATAAAGGGGACATCGGATTCGAGTTCCCGCCCCGGCCGGCGAAAAAAGCCGCCAAGAAGGCAACGGCGAAAAAAAAGACGGCCCGGAAAAGCGACGGGCAGGCCTGAACACCGGTCCCGCCCTTTAATCCGGAAGATTCACTATGAGTAAACGGACCCGTAAACCCATCCGAACCGGCGTGATCGGCTACGGCGGCGCCTTCAACATGGGCCGCCGTCACCTCGAGGAAATGCGGGAGGCCGGCATGACCCCGACGGCGGTCGCCGAGATCGACGCCTCCCGGTTGAAGGAAGCGGAAAAGGATTTTCCCGGTATCGAACTGTATCCGCGTGTCGACGACATGCTGGCGCGTTCCGAAGTCGATCTCGTCACCCTGATCACCCCCCACAACACCCACGCCTCCCTCGCCCGGCAATGCCTCAAAGCCGGTCGCCACGTGGTGTCCGAGAAGCCGCTCGCCCTTACCACCGCCGACTGCGACCGCATGATCGCGAGCGCACAAAAGAGCGGGGTTGTTCTCTCCACCTACCACAACCGTCACTGGGACGGCTGTATCCGCCACGCGGTCAAAAAAATCCGGGGCGGCGCCGTGGGCGAGGTGGTCCGCATCCAGGCGCGCATGGGCACCTGGGGAAAACCGCGCGACTGGTGGCGCTCGAGCAAATCGATCTCCGGCGGGATCCTTTACGATTGGGGCGTTCACCTCCTGGAATACGCCCTGCAGCTGGTCGACGGAAAGGTCAGCGAGGTCAGCGGCTATGCCAAGACGGGGTTCTGGGCGCCGCGGACAGCCTGGAAAGACGACACCAACGAGGACGAGGCCTTCGCCGTGGTCCGCTTTGACTCCGGTCAGTGGTTGACCCTCTGCGTGACCGCCCTCGACGCCAACCCCAAACCCGGGCGTCTCGAGATAACCGGTACCGAAGGGTCCTATGTCTTCGATCCCACCACCTGGGAATGGATCAAACCCGGACCGGGCGGCCTGACCATTCGGAAGGGAAAAAATCCCCCGGATGAGAGCTACCGCTACTACGAGAACATCGTCGCGCACCTGAGAGATAAAGCCCCCCTGGCCATCACCCCCGAATGGGCCCGGCGACCCATCCACATTCTCGATCTCGCCGACCGCAGCGCCCGGCAGGGCCGCGCTCTCAAAGCCCGGTACGGTTGACGGGAGCCCCGGGACCCTTCCCGAGGGGAGATAAGGTCGCCTTATCTCCGGTTTAAACACCGGCTATAACGGGGCCCGGCACAAGGCATCCGGGGAAAGGGTCGTCCGGCCTTATCCGACGGCGAGAGCGGCCGGAAAATCCCTTCCCAAGCCCCTCTCAGCGGCATCATCCAATCGCATACACGGTCTGTCCCCGGCGCCGGCGGGGTTCTCCGTGGCAAATTTATTAGTGACAATCCCAAAACATCTGATACAACTCCGATTTCACTTCTCATTGATCAAAAAGGACCCATGCAAATTGGAATCGAAATCGTAACGCCTATCCTGGGCCTCGTCGGCCTCGGGGTAGCCTTCTTGATCTTTAGAAATATCATGCGCCTCCCCGGCGGCGAGGGCAACGTGGCCGACATCGCCTCGCAGATCCACCAGGGAGCCATGGTTTTCATGCGGCGGGAGATGCAGATCCTCGTTCCATTCGTGGTCGTGGTGGGCATCCTCCTGATCGTTTTCAAGGACCCGTGGGAAGGCCTGGCGTTTTTCCTCGGTGCCCTCGCCTCGGGACTGGCCGGCTTTATCGGCATGTACGCGGCGACCAAAGCGAACGTCCGCACCACCATCGCCGCCAAGACCAAAGGTGCCGGCGCCGCGCTCAGCACCGCCTTCGCCGGCGGTTCGGTCATGGGACTGACGATCGCTTCCATGGGCCTGCTCGGCATCGGCGGTCTGTTCCTGTTTTTCGGCGAAACGGCCCACGACGTGCACGTCATCCACGGCTTCCCGATGGGGGCGGCGGTGGTGGCGATTTTCTTCCGTGTCGGCGGCGGGATCTTCACCAAGGCGGCGGATGTCGGGGCCGACCTGGTGGGCAAGGTCGAAGCCGGCATCCCGGAGGACGATCCGCGCAATCCGGGCGTGATCGCCGACAACGTGGGCGACAACGTGGGCGACGTGGCCGGGATGGGTTCCGACCTCTTCGAGTCCTACTGTAACGCGCAGATCGCCACCATGGCGATCGCCGCCACCATGGCGCTGCCCCAGGTCGGACAGCTTATGGGCGTGGACGCGATCGCCGGGTCGGATGAAATGAGGCCGGTCCTCATGTACCTGCCCCTGGCCATGACCTCGCTCGGGATCATCTGTGCCATGCTCGGCCTCCTGATCGTTCGATTCGCGTCCCGGCAGCAGCCCGCCAAAGCCCTGCGTTTCGGCACCATCGGCGCCGCCCTGCTCTTTATCGCCTCCTCGTACTTCGTCATCGGCTATTTCGACGTCGGGCCCGCCGTCTGGGGCGCCGTCCTGACCGGCACCATAGCCGGAATCACGATCGGTCTTTCCACCGAATACTTCACCGGAGGAAAACCGGTGCGGGACATTGCCCGGGCCTCCGAAACCGGTGTGGCCACGGTCATTATATCCGGTTTGTCGGTCGGTCTTTACTCGGTTGCCATCCCGGCCCTGACCGCGGCCATCGCCATCCTCATCGCCAGCAACCTGGCCGGTCTCTACGGGGTGGCCATCGCCGCCGTCGGCATGCTCGCCACCATCGGAATCACCATGGCGATCGACGCCTACGGCCCGGTGGCCGACAATGCGGGCGGCATTGCGGAAATGACCGAGATGGGTCCCGAAACCCGCAAAATCACCGACGAACTCGACGAGGTCGGCAACACCACCGCCGCCATCGGCAAGGGTTTCGCGATCGGTGCCGCCGGTCTCGCCGCCCTCTCCCTCGTGGTTGCCTTCGCCAGCGTCATCGGGGAACGCATCGCCGCCATGGAAGCGGGCGCGGAAGGGTCCCTCGAAGTCGGTGCGGCCGGGATCGAGCGAATCCTCGACTTCTTCCCCCTCTCCCTGACCGATCCGCACGTACTCGTGGGTATCTTTATCGGGATCATGTTCCCGCTCCTCAACGGGGCCATCACCATGAACGCCGTGGGCAATGCCGCCCACGACCTGATCGAGGAGATCCGCCGCCAGTTCAAGGAGATTCCCGGCCTGCTCGAAGGCAAAGCCAAACCCGATTCCGCCCGGTGCGTGGACATCGCCACCAAGGGCGCACTCAAACGCATGGCCCTGCCCGGCAGCCTCGCGGTATTCGGTCCGGTGGTCATCGGCTTCCTCTTCGGGGCCAATATTCTGGGCGGTGTCCTCATCGGCGCCCTTATGGGATGTTTCCTCCTCGCGCTGTTCATGTCCAATTCCGGCGGCGCCTGGGACAACGCCAAGAAGTACGTCGAAAAAGGACACTTCGGCGGCAAGGGATCCGAAGCCCATAAAGCGACCGTGGTGGGCGATACCGTGGGGGATCCCCTCAAGGATACTTCCGGCCCGTCCATGAACATTCTCATCAACGTGATGGCAATTGTCAGCCTGATTATCGCTCCCATCATTCCCCTGGCTCCGATCTTCAACTGAAGCCTTCAACCGTCCGTTGCGGCCGGATTTCCCTCCGGCCGCAACCCATCACCCACTTCGTTTCACTCATGCTTCCGATCAGCCGTTCGATTCTCACCCTTCTCATCCTCGCGCTTCCGCTGACCGGGACGGCCGCCGAAAAACCGGAAGGGTTCCGGTCCCTCTTTAACGGCGAGGATTTCTCCGGATGGAAGGTGCCGGAAGGAGACGGCGGAAACTGGCGGGTGGTCGATGGGGTGATCGATTACAACGCGCTGAGCGAAGCACCCGGTGACAAGAACCTGTGGTCGGAGGAAAGCTTCGGCGATTTTGAACTGCGCCTCGACTGGCGCATCACGTCGACCCCGTTCGTCAATCCGAACGTCCCGCTGATCAAACCCGACGGTTCGCATAAACGGGATGAGAACGGTGACGACATCCGCATCGCCGTCCCCGATTCCGACTCCGGGATTTACCTGCGGGGAAGCTCGAAAAGCCAGATCAATATCTGGTGCTGGCCCATCGGTTCCGGTGAGATTTACGGCTACCGCGTCGACCGGAATATGCCGGCGGAAGTCCGCGCCGGTGCCACCCCTCTCGGGGCCGCCGATAACGACATCGGCGAATGGAACACCTTCGAAATCACCGCCATCGGGGAAAAGGTTACGGTGGTGCTCAACGGCATCACCGTGATCGAGGAGGCCCGCCTTCCCGGCATGCCGGCCGAAGGTCCCCTGGCCCTCCAACATCACGGGCGCAAAAACAGCGACGGCGAGTGGGTTTCCTCGCCTTCCCTCGTGCAGTTCCGCAATATCTACATCCGGGAACGCTAAGCCGGCCGGTGTCCCGGTAACACCGATTCCCGCCGGGAATCCCCGCGTCGCGGAGAACGCGGAACGGGCCGCTCACCCTTGCCTTTCCCTCCCTTTCCTGCTAGGGTACTTCCAGGGGCGCCGCCCTCCTCCCGGTGTCGATGCTTCCGGTCGTCGGAGCTTCCGGATCCCGGGAACACAAAACGGAAAGGTGCTTACATGAAACGATTACCGGCCCTCATCCTCCTGATCGCGTTTCCGGCATATTCAATCGCCCTGGCCGAAGACCGGGAATACAGCGAGGCCGAACTTGCCCAAATGCTGGCGCCCATCGCCCTTTACCCCGATTCCCTTCTCTCCCAGATCCTGGTGGCGTCGACTTACCCTCTCGAAGTGGTCGAAGCCGCCCGCTGGTCGCAGGAAAACCCGGAACTCGACGGCGGCGACGCGGTGGCGGCGGTCGACCACCGGGATTGGGATCCGAGTGTGAAAGCCCTGACCGCGTTTCCCCGCGTTCTTTCCCGGATGAACGAGGATCTCACCTGGACTCGCAACCTGGGCGACGCTTTTCTCGCGCAGGAGGAAGCGGTGCTCGCCACCATCCAGGACTTGCGGAAGCAAGCCTACGAGCACGGAAGCCTGGAGGCGATGGAACACGCCCGGGCTTACCGTGACGGTAACGTTGTCGTCATCGAACCCGCCGACCCCCGGATTGTCTACGTCCCCTATTACAGTCCCCGCGTGGTCTACGGCAGCTGGCGGTGGTACGCTCATCCACCGGTTTACTGGCGGCCGCCTCCCGCGTACGTTACCGGCGTCCGGTTTGTGTGGGTGAGTGGTGTGTATGTCCCGCCCCGGTACTTTTATACGACTTGCGACTGGCACCGGCGCCAGGTGGTCGTGATCCATCATCACCCGTCATCCACCGTAAACAGGGACCGCGAAATCCACCGGTCGCAACGATGGCAGCACGATCCGGGACACCGGCGCGGGGTACGCTACCGCAGCGATTTCCTGCAAAGAAAATACGCCGACTCCCGTCGTCCCGAAGTACGGAGCGAACGCCGGACCTACCTTGGCCACGAGACCATCCGAGACCGCCTGGGACGGGACGGCTCGCTGCGCGAACCGCGCTCCTCCCACCAGCGCCCCCCGTCCTCCGAACGCGCCCACTCCTTCCGCCTGCGGGAAGAAACCCGCGGCGAAACCCGGACGATTCGTCCCCGGGTCAACGACCGGACCTTTCAACCGTCGACCCAAACCGGCACGCGGCAGGTCCCTGCCACCTTGCGCGAACGTTCCGGTCATCCATCGGAAAACCGCAACCTCCGCGAACACCGGCGCACCGAGCGTCCCGGGGACCGTTCTGACTGGAGGGAACGCATTTCCCAGCGCCCGGGAAATATCCGGGGGGACGAGGTTAGGCGGCGTCAGCCGCAGGAACGCCGGTCAAATGCGGAAGGTACCCGACGCGAAAGTGCGCGAGAACTCCCCTCGGTTCAATCCGGCGACAACAACCGCGGCGCGGGCCGCCGTGTCGGCACGCCGCGCTCCGCCCCGTCCACCGAAAGCAACCGGCGAACCGCCACCCGGCGGGATTACCGGCAGCGGTAAACGAAGAACCGGCATCGCCCCTCAACCCCATAACCGCCGGTCCGGCGGCATAACCACACCCCGATCGAACCGCAATCCGTGCTCGCGATCCTTTGCCAGCAATAACGGGCCGTCGAGATCGACAAATTCGGCCATCCCTCCCAACAACAGGGCCGGCGCCATGGCCAGGGACGTGCCCAGCATGCAGCCGACCATGATCCGAAAGCCCCGCTCGCGGGCCTCTTCCGCCAGTAAAAGCGCTTCCGTCAGGCCACCGGTCTTGTCCAGCTTGATATTGACAAAGTCGTAGAGCCCGGCGAGCCCGGGCAGGGAGGAACGATCGTGACAGGATTCGTCCGCGCCGAGGGGAACGGGACGGTCGAGATGCCGCAGAACGGCGTCGCTGCCGGCCGGAAGCGGCTGTTCGATCATTTCAACCCCCATAGCGGCCATGTCCGGCACAAATTCCCGGTAGAGATCCTCCGTCCAGGCCTCGTTGGCGTCAACAATGAGGCGCGCCCCAGGCGCCGCCGACCTCACGGCGCGCATTCGCTCCAGGTCCCCTTTTCCGGCCAGTTTAATCTTGAGAAGGGGCTGCCCGGCATGTTCCCGCGCCTTTTCGGCCATAGCCTCGGGACGGTCGACGCTGATGGTGAAGGCGCTCAGCACGGGCGCGGGCGCCTCCCGAATCCCGGCCAGCTTCCAGGCCGGAAGCCCTTCCCGCTTGGCTCGAAGATCCCAGAGCGCACAATCCAGGGCGTTGCGTGCGGCACCGGCGGGCAACACCTCCTGGAGCTCGTCGACTTCCAGCCCGCCGTTCACCTTTGCCGAAAGGTTTTCCAACTCGGCGGCCACACCGTCCCATGTCTCCTCGTAACGGCGGTAGGGATGACCTTCACCGCGCCCGCGGTGATCCCCGTCGACAATCTCCGCCACCACCACCTCCACCTCGGTCCGGCTTCCCCGGGAAATGGCGAAGACGCCCCGTACCGGCCAGGTCTCCTTGTGCACACTCAGGGACCTCATAACCCCTCCAGCCGGTCGACAATCGGCCCGACACCGGTTCGAACCGGATCGACGCAGGGAAGCCCCAACAGTTTTTCGGTCTCCCGCATCACTTTTTCCGCCGCCCCCTCATCCAGCTTCCCGGTATTGAGACTGACACCTACCGCCCGCACTGCCGGATTCGTCAATCGGGCCGCGGCCAGGTTCGCTTCCAGGCACTCCCGCAAGTCGGGAAGGGAACGTTTCGGAATACCTCTCATAAAGGGTCGGCCCGGCTCGTGACACATCACCACCGCGTCGGGCTGGGCCCCGTGCAGCAATCCGAGGCTCACCCCGGCAAACGAGGGATGAAACAGGGAACCCTGTCCCTCGATCAGATCCCAATGGTCCGGGTCGTTTACCGGACTCAGCTCCTCCACCGCCCCGGAGATAAAATCAGCCACCACCGCATCCACGGAAATGCCGTCGCCGGCGATAAAAATGCCGGTCTGGCCGGTGGCCCGGAAATCCACCGAAAACCCCCGCCGGCTCATTTCCTGTTCCAGCGCCAGCGTCGTGTACATCTTGCCCACGGAACAATCCGTCCCCACCGTAAGCAACCGTTTGCCTTCCCGTTTTTCCCCGGTTCCCACCTTGAGCGGACCGGCCGGGTGGCGGACGTCGTAGAGTCCGCGACCGTGCCTCAACGCCGCCGTCCGCAATTCCGGAATGTCGTTCAGACGCTGGTGCAACCCGCTGGCCACGTCCAAACCGGCCTCGACCGCCTCCACCAGGCTCGCCACCCAGTTCTCCGAAATCACACCCCCGGGATTGGCCACCCCCACAACGAGGGTTTTGGCCCCGCGGGCCACGGCCTCGCCAAACCCGAGTTCGTCCAAACCCAGGGTGGTCCCGCACCCCGGGAGACGGTATTCACCCAGGCAGCGCTCCGGCCGCCACGCGGCGATACCGCGGGAGGTTTTGGCTGCAAGATCGTCTTGCACATCTCCAAGAAAAAAAAGATAAGGCGTTTCCATGAAAATACTGCTAATCTCCGGGACGACCTGTCGCTCCGAGCACCGGCGCTCACATCGCGAAAGTTGCTCCCTGGTAAATAATTAAATCGAGATAAAGACCGAGCCTTCAGGAAAAACCCCAAGATCGGAAAAAACTCAACCTCATAGTTTTGAAAAACGTTCGCGGGAACTCCAGCAAATTTCCGCCGTCGAACCCCTTCCCCTTCCGCCGGTCGCCACACTTCTGCTTGTCCCACCCGGTCTGTTCCCTTTACTCTTCCCCGGAACCGGATCCGGTGAGGGGTTCGGCCACCCGCGCCACCCATGAGCCAGTCGTTAAATGCCGGTGTTTCCATCCTGGACATCACGCCCCCGCCCGGGGTCTGGATGACCGGATTCGCGCACCGGGACGGACCGGCCGAGGGGGTGCTCGACCCCCTGTTCGCCCGCACGCTTGTCCTGGAACACAAAGGCGTCCAACTGGCGATTCTTTCCCTCGATCTCATCCAGATCGAGCACTCCCTGCTGGAGGAGATCCGGAGCGAGATTGAAACCCGCACCGGTATCGCGGGAGACAGGATCCTGATCAACGCCACCCACAATCACTCCGGCCCCGCGGTGTGCCGATTTCACCACGCCATGGGCCCCTTCGAGAAACAACGGGCCCGGGACCTCGGCCCGATTCTCGCCCGCGCCGTGGAGGCCGCACTCCACAGCCTGGAGGAAGCCGATTTATCGTTTGCCGAAGGCACCGCAAAAATCGGTGTCAATCGCCGTCAGCCCGGGCCCGGCGGCACCGTGCAAATGGGCGCCGCTCCGAACCGACCTTACGATCCCGCCGTTCCCGTTCTTCGCGTCGATTCCCGAGCCAACGGGGGCCTCCGCGCCCTGTTGTTCGCCCACGCCTGCCACCCGGTGATCCTGGGCGCGGCCAACCGCCTGTTCAGCGCCGACTTTCCCGGGGCCGCGTGCCGAACGATCTCCCGGTCCCTGGGGGAACACGTCGTCCCCTTTTTTCTCCAGGGATGCGGCGGCAACATCAATCCGCCCCCCGACGAGCGTTCCCGTGACGCGGTCGGGAAAACGGGCCAAACCCTGGCGGACGAAGTGCGGCGGGTCGCCGCACGGGCCGCGCCCGTTAAGGTTTCCCGGCTGGCCGCGATCAGCGAGTACCTTTCCCTGCCTCTTATTCCGCCGGAAACGCCTGAGCAGTACGAACGCGAGGCAATACGCTTTCGGGACGAAGCCGGTCACGGGGATAAACCGGCACGCGCCCGTATCGCCCGCGGACGCGCCGAATGGGCCGGGCAAATGGCCCGTCTGACCCGGGAAAAGAGGGCTCCGCGGCACCGACCGATGGTCCTGCAAGCCCTCCAGATCGGCGAACTGGCCATCGTCGGCATTCAGGCCGAACCGTTCGTGGAAACCGGAATGGCGATTCGCCGCCTTTCCCCGTTCACCCACACCATCACCCTCGGCTACACCAACGGATGCCTGGGCTACCTTCCGATCGCCGAGGCGTACCCGGAGGGCGGCTACGAAGTGATCGATTCCGCCCGCTTCTACGATACATTGATGTTCGCTCCCGAAGCCGAAGCGATGGTGGTGAAAAAAAGCACCGAACTCCTTTCGCGACTGCACGCCGGCGATGCCGGTACCGCCTGAGCAACGGGTACCGGCGGATCCCCGTCGGCGGCGACCATGGGTTGATCCGCCCATCGCCGCCACACCCGGCCCGACAAAGGAGACCTGCCTTTCATCCTTTCCGGCCACGCCGGGAGCGGCGCAGTACAACGACAAAAAACAGGGCGCCGGCGCCGGCAAGTATCGCGTAGGTGGCCGGCTCGGGAATAATGGATGCCTCCGTACCGAAAACAAACTGGTCGATCAGCATGGCCCCGTAATGATTTTCCCCCGTCAACCCGGCCGATTCGGCCTGGAGGACGGCCCGATTGGGCGTCCGTGCGTCCCCCTCATTGCCGATCTGCTGCACGAACGGCGTCGCGCCGACACTGGCCGCATCCACCCACAGCGTGGTGGTCGTCGAATCGACATCGTAGGCCAACCCGATACGGTAGGTCTGGTTGAGACTCAGGTCGACACCGGAAAAATCAAAAGCGCTGTAGAATCCCGGGTTGGTCGAAACCCCCAACTGAAAACTGTCCGGCGCCTCCCCGGCCTGAATCCCGATTCGCCCGCGATCCGCCCCGCCGTCCTTGTGCAGGTAAAACGTCGGACGACCCTCGTCCGTCGCCGTCGGCGCCTCCGTCACCCGCAGGTCGAACGCCGTATACAGAACCGTTGACGACCCGGGACCGAAGGCCTCGCCGTAAAATCGCTGCGCACTGTGCATCTCGCTGCTCTGAGGCTCCGCCACCGCCGTGCCCCAATCAATCCGCAGAGCCTGGTTCTCGATGCGGAGGGCCGTCTGGTCGGCGGCATCACCGGAGCCGGTGAAGCCCGCCCGGCCGTCCCAGACTTCGGCAAGCAACGCCCCCTCCTCGTAATCAAAATTATCAGTAATCAACTGCGCATGGAGCACGCCTGCCGCGATACTGAATGCCAGGGACAGGATAAACCAGGTTTTCGGTCTTGGGTTCATAGGATGAATGCTGTTTTGAGGTTGAATGCCATCCGGGACACCTCCAGTGTCGCCACTCCGTGCCATCGAAGTCAAGCGGATCACCCCGCGCCCGGCTTCCCGGAACGGCCTTTATCATTCGTATCGTTGAATCCGGGAACGCGGCGATCCGCCTCGATCACCAGACCGCAACCCGGTCGAATACGTTGTCATGGATCCGGACCACCGCCGTCTCCACGCGTCGCTCGACCCAACGGTCGTAGGTCTCGTCGACGTATTGCATTTGCAGGGCCCCGAGAACCTGTTCGAACACCCGCACCCCCTCGAGTCCCTGATCCCGGAACCGATCCATCAACTCGGCATCACTGAGCTTAAAATCGGTTTCCGACAAGTGCGCTTTGAGGTCCTCCACCATGCGGTCGAACACGTGATCGAAATAAACCCGGGGGGTAAACGCCGGCGGCCCGTAAACCCCCCCGCCCCGTTCGATCCTCTCCCGGCGCGTCCGGTTGACCTCGGCCCGCGCCTTCATGATCTCCAGGAAATTCGCGGTGTCGACAATTCCCTTCTCCCGGGCCAGGAGTTGCTGGACCTTTATACGCACGATCTCCCGCAACGCCCGCTCGCGGAGCATTTTCGCCGGCGACTCACCCCCGAACTCCCGCCGCCACAGGTCTCCGGCGTCCCTCACGCCGTGCTCGCGGAAAAAATACCGGGCGACCGCGGCCCGTTCGAGCAGCATCCAGTGCCGCAGTTCCGCCGCGCTGACCTCTTCATCGTCCACGGTGGCGACCGTGACCGCGTCCGCCGCCCCGAGGGCGGAACCGGCGAACAGAACGAGCGCCGCCCATAACGCCTGCCTCACCATCCGTGCCGCCGCTCCTCCCATGGGTCTAACGAAACTCGTGGGCACCGATATCGGGATCGCCGCGGTAGAGCGGATTGCCCCAGAAGTCGCGCCCGCCGCTGTCCGGAACATCGCGTCCGGCACCGATTGCCGGCGAGTCGGGCAGGAGGCGATAGCCGGACAGCCGGTCCGGGTCATCCATGTCGATGTCCCTGCCCCCGGTTCCGGGAGCGACAAGCCGGGGATTGTCGGTCAGGTAATCGCTTCCGCGCGGCTCGACGTTGTAAAAGAGATTGTGCGAAAACTCCGTGGTTTCCGGGTCCGGATCGATGCCCCAGGAGCCGGAATCCTCGAAGTAGAAAATATTGTTCCAGAACGCGGTCTGGATCGGCGTGCGGTTGTGCGGTCGCGGGTTGGCGAAGATGCTGCCGTTCAGCCCGGCCCGGAAATAATGGGTGTTGTTGTAAACCCGCACATCGCGCACCGCCGTGTCCCGGGGAAAACCGTAAAAATAAACCCCGATCCGGTCGTTCTGACTGATGTTGTAGCGAATGGTTATATCCTCGTTAATCCCCCGCTTCATGATACCGGCAAACCAGTGGTTATCGTGACTGTAATTGTATTGAATCACGGTCCCGCGCGAGTTCCAATCGGCGTCGAAACCGCCCCGGTCGTTATCCCGTTCCAAATCCCCGGTGTTGCCGTAGGCCTCGTTGAATTGGACCACGCAACCGACGGTATTGAAGTTGAAGACGCTGTGCCCGGTGCTGAAACGGCTGTTGTAGGCGAGCACATTATGCTCCACCACCGGATCGATTCCCATCCGCACGATGATCCCGTTTCTTCCCGTCCGCTCGACGCGGTTTCCACGGATCACCAGGTCGTGCCACGGGTGATAGTGATCGTCCGACAGACTGCGCCAGCTCGATTGGTTGCCGATGCCGACACCGCCCACGTTGCGGATGACGTTGTTCTCGATGAGCAAGCCGTCGAAGCGGGTCTTGGTTTCGTTCCCGAGCACGTGGACATGGATACCGCCGTGTTCCTTGCCGCCTATCTCCCCGTTGACGTTGTGGATGTAGCAGTTCCGGATCACAATATGATTCAGCGTGCCGGCGTCTTTCCCCACCACATGGATCCCCCGCAGCAGTCCCTGGTCTTCGAGAGAGCCGTCCGTGTTGGTCAGCTCCAGGTTGTTGATCTCCCAGTATTCGCTGTTCTCGAGGTAAACGGTCGCGTTGACCTCGCCATTCCCGTTGATCACCGGTTTATTGTCGATGTCCCCTTCGAATGCCCCGCCGGTCACGGGATCGTAGGCGGTCACAACGATCGGCGCCTCGGCGCTGCCGCTTCCCGAGGGCGTAAACGCGCCGTTGAAGATCCGTCCCTGCGCAAAAAGAATGCGGTCCCCGGCCGAGAAGGTCGCCGAGCGATACTCGTCGAAGTCGGCCTGGCTCTTGATGTGGAAGACCCGGGGCGTTTCCCCGGCAACGACCCCGACCGAGGCCGCGCCGAGCAGCCATGCCACCGCCAGCATCAGTCGACCGGTCCGTTCGGCGGACCCGCGGAATCCCGTCGCCGCCCCTCCGTCTTTAAAGCTCGTTTCCATCGATGTTGTTTTCATAATTATTCGCTCCAGCAACGTCCCGGCGCGGTACGAACCCGTTCGCCCCGGTAAATGGCAAAATTGTCGAAATCCGCGTAAACAGTGGTGTATTCACCGGATTCGTCGCGCGGCGCCCACAACGGGCGACTTCCCCCGTGAAAGGTGGAAATGTGTAAATGGCTGATGAGGGATGCCTCCGTATCCACCGCACGGAACTGGACATCGTCGTGCTCCACCAACAGCTCGCCATCGACGTGGATCCGCGCGAAACCATTGACCCGATCGGCGGAATCGTTGAGCCCGAGGTGGAGGGAAACGGCATGATAGCGGCCTTTGACAAAACGGAACCCGCCATTCCCCACCGAATCCCCATAGGTGCCGTCCTGCCGTTGCGAATACAGGTAGGTGCGCACACCGCCGTCGCCGGAAAAATTGACCCGCGCGCTCCATCCGTCCGGCACCACCCGATTCCCCCCGGTCACCCGGTTCTCCGGGGCGAGTCCGTGCAACTTCCCCCCGCGGGTGAACTGGTTTT
>PXDC01000289.1 GCA_003565135.1 Verrucomicrobiota bacterium | reverse complement strand
TTTTGCAGGAGACGTGTGTACTGGGCCATGTCGCGTCCCTGATCGGTTTCCCGGTCGAAGAGGTCGCAGAGTTGTTCGTTGGCGGCGGTTTTCCCGGCGGTGAGGTCCCGGAACAACTGGAGGCATTGCTTTGGCTGGGCGAAGGTCAGGCGGACGTTGCCGTCGGCGTGGAGGTACACCAGGTAATGGTGGCCGAGGGGATTCACCTGGGTGGTTTTGCCTTTTTCGCCGGCTCCGGGCCGGGACGTTCCTCCGGCGTTTCCATCGACGTTGTGGCGGAGGCAGAAGATGACGCCGGGGCGGGCGGCGGGGATTTCCGGGTGCGGGGCGACGACGGCGTGAAGGCCGCCGGGGGCGGATTCGAGGAGGTCCTTGTTGGCTTCGAGGTAGCGGAGCAGGTCGAGCCGGAAGTCGTCGAGGGAGAAATCGGCCAGGGAGAGGTTGTCTTCCTGGAGGTCTTCGAGGTCGAGGATTTCGTCCTGGAGTCGTTTGAGCTGCCGGTTGCGGTAATGAAGATCGACGTCGATCAACTCGTGGAGTTGCTCCCGGTTGAGGAGGTTGTCCTCGCCGGTGGCGGTGAGATCGACCAGCGCCATGCGGGCTTCGACCCGGTTCTTCACATCGAGGTAGGCGTCGAGGTCCTTGGTGGGCCAGAAGTTGACCAGGGAAATGGAGGGATTGCGCGAGCCGATGCGGTCGATGCGGCCGAAGCGCTGGATGATGCGGACGGGGTTCCAGTGGATGTCGTAGTTGACCAGGAGGGAACAGTCCTGAAGGTTCTGGCCTTCGGAGATGCAATCGGTGGCGACCAGGAGGTCGATTTCTTCGTCCTGGGGGAGTTCGGGTTGGCGGTCGCGTTCTTTGGCGAGCGGGGCGAAGTTGGTGAGGATGTCGGAGAAGCGGGGATGCCCAAGGGTGGTTTCATACCGTCCTCCTCCGGCGACGAATGCGGTGTGCAGGCCGAGTTCCCGGTGCGCCCATCCGGCGGCGTGTTGGTAGAGGTATTTCGCGGTGTCGGCGAACGCGGTGAAGACGAGAATCTTGCGGACCGGTTTCCCGTCGTTGTTCTTCGGGGGGTTGGCCGCGTGTTGCGAAATGATTTCCCGGAGGCGCGCCAGTTTGGCGTCGCGTTCCGGAGAAACCGGTTTCGCCCGGTCGAGGAGGTAGAGAAGTTGTTTGTGGTCGTCGCGAATCTCGGCGAGCCATTCGTCGAGCTTGATGTGGGCGAGGTTGACCTTGAGCTTGCCGCCGATGCGCAGCTCGTCCGGATCGAGGTCCTCGGCTTCGAGGTCGTCGGGGTCCATGGTTTCCAGGTCGAGGTCGGGACGGCTTTCGCGGATTTCCTTGAACGCTTTGATTTTGTCCTCCAGACGGCGGATCTTCTCCAGAGTTTTTTCCAGGGTGATACGGAAGGAGTCGATGGAGCTTTCGAGTCGCTTGAGGAAATTCACCTTCATCATGGCGATGAGGATGCGTTCCCGACCCTTCTGGGTGAAGTTGCCGATCTGGCGGTCGTAGCCGGCCTGGATTTCGGGTGGGAGATCGTCTCTCAGTTTGGCGGTGGGGTGGTAGAGGCTCAGTTTCAGGCCGGTGATTTCCCGGTCGAGATCCTCGAAAGAGAAGAATTGGTTTTGCAGATCGATCACGGGGTATTCCGATTGCGGCCGTTCCCGTTTCGGAAAGCCGCCGAGAGCTTTCATTTCCGCGGCGTAGTAGCGCTTGATCTGGCTCCGGGAGCGCGCGATGCTCAGGTTGTCGAGGAGCTTGAAAAAGTCGCTTCCCAGGGTGGTGACAAGCTCGCGGACCGAGCGCTTTTCCTGCGGACGGTGGGTCCAAAGCGTGAACTGCTGTTGGGCGATGCGGGTGGTTTCACGGATGCTTTCGATTCCGAGGGAGGACTCGAAGGCTTTGTCGACGTGGTCTTCGCGGGTCACGTCGCCTCCAACGATCAGGGAGAACTGGTTGCGCAGGTCGGAAATCTGGTTGTTGACCGGTGTCGCGGAGAGGAGAAGGACTTTGGTTTTCGGTCCCTTTTGGATGATGTCTTCGAGCAGGCGCTCGTAGCGGGAGCGCCTCGGCGTTCCGTCCGGGCGGGGGCGTCCGACGGCGTTGTTGCGGAAGTTGTGGGACTCGTCGATGACGATGAGGTCGTAGATTTCCCAGTTGATGTCCTCCAGGCGGATATCCCCGCTGTATCCCGATTCCCGGCTGAGGTCGGTGTGCGAAAGGACGTCGTAGCGGAACCGGTCCTCCAGGAGGGGGTTGAGGCGGCTGTTTTCCCGGAAAACCGTCCAGTTGTCGCGGAGTTTCTTCGGGCAGAGAACGAGGACGCGTTCGTTTCGGGTCTCGAAGTATTTGATGACGCCGAGGGCTTCGAAGGTTTTGCCGAGCCCCACGCTGTCGGCCAGGATGCACCCGTTGTGCTTGAGGAGTTTGCTGATGGCGCCTTTGACGCCGTCGCGCTGGAAACCGAACAGTTTTTGCCAGACCGCCGATTCGAGGAGAGTGGTTTGCCGCAGGTTTTCGTCGGATTCGCGCCGGCCCTCGATTTCGTCGCGAAAAATACGGAACAGGGTCAGATAATAGACGAATTCCGGGGCGTTATTGATGTAGAGTTTTTCCAGGTAGCCCAAAACCTCTGCCTTGACGTCGGTGACCAGTGTGTCGTCGTTCCAGATCTGGTCGAACCAGTCCTTCAGGTCGCCGAGGTCCCGGCGGCTGTCGACTTCAAGGTTGAGCTCGATGTTGTTTCGGGAGTCGGCCAGGCCGAGACCGCGAACGGTGAAGTTGGAGCTTCCCAGGATGGCTTCGTCCTCCTGGCCGTTGCGGATATGGTACATCTTGCCGTGCAGGAGGCCGGCTTCTTTGATGGAGCGAATCTCGGCTTTGTCCCGGAGCCAGGCGGCGCAGTCGGCCGCGATGCGTTTTTGCTCGATCCGGTTGGCGAGGGCCAGGTCGTCGTCTTCGATCCGGAAGCTTTGGCGTTCGGATTTTTCCGGATCGAGGGAGCCGATAAATCGAGGTTCTCCGAAGAGGAAACGCAACGAAACGGCTTCCTGCAGCGGAACCTTCAGCTTCTCCCAAGCGTAAATCGTGAAGTAGGCGGAGACGAAGGCGAGGGATGCGTCGGAGCGGATCTTCTCTTTGAGAAACTTCCCGACTGAACCGCGCTCGCGGTTGTCACGAATACCGCTTCGGTGGGCGAGGGAGGGTTCCGGTTGCGTTTCGGGCATTGGCGAATTGGAAACAGAATGAGAGATCTGATTGAGCGACGGTATTTTTTAGGGACGAACGGTGGGGAAACGCAATCCTTCGATTCGGCGTATAGTGGGGGTGTCTAACACAAGGTTGAAGGATGAAGTTTGAAGGATGCTCTCCTGCTTGGCCGTTGACGGCGGGTTCGAGGCGAATGTTTGCGGGTTGGCCGTTTTCCGGGAACAACCGTCCTCTGGCCGCTTCCAAGAGGCGGTTGATTTTAATGCGGGCTGTGGCTTCCTTTTCGGGCATTCCGGTTGGATGTTGACCGTAAAAGGGATACGGAAGAGACGGGGCGGGGTCGAGGCATTTTGAATTATGAATTATGAATTACGAATTATGAAGGCGTTTTCCGGCTGATGCGCTCAA
>PXDC01000351.1 GCA_003565135.1 Verrucomicrobiota bacterium | reverse complement strand
TCTCATCTTCTTTTTCATTTATTTCATCCCTTAATAAATCAAGATTAGTTTGTGCACTTGAAGCTTCTTTGAGATTTTCTTTTGATAATCCTTTTGCTTCCAAAAATTGATTTATTTCTGTCGTGATTCTATCAATCTCGTCTTCCAAACTTTTGATTTCTACAGAAGCCTCTTCTGTTAGGCTTTCGATATCGTAACTGGCAGAAATTTCTTGTAATGAGGTTGATATATTTGATAATGCTCTTTCGAATGGAATTGATGTATCAAATTCATCGGGCAAATCTTCCTGAATAGAACTAACTGATGAAAGTATCTTGATTAGGGTATCCTTTGAGCGCCTTATTCTGTTAAGTCTCTGGGATTTTTTTGAAAGCTGCAGACTGTTCTCTTGAAAATCTGAGTCCTCTAATGAGGATAAAATGTTTTCATTTTTTTCTATCTCCTTATTTACTGATTTAATTCTATTAGAAATAGTATTGAGTTTATTGTAATCTGAGATTTTACTCTCAATTTTTATAATTTCATCTTTTACTTTTTTTGCAGATGCCTCAATTTTATTCTCTGAATCTAACTTAAGCAATCTTCTGTATATAGCTTGTGTAAATCTTTTTTGATCTTGAGCAAAATCTTCAATTTCATTTTGGCTGAGAAACTCAATATCTCCCTTCTCACTTTTTTCGTCTAATGAAACCAGATCTTCTATTTTTAGTCTATTGCCATCTGCATCTGTTAAGTTGTGTTCATCAAAGAACTTATTCTTCTCTTCTGAAATTAAGTGATCAATTAAATTTAAAATTGAACTTTTTCCTGTGCCTCTTCCACCAATTAAGCAAGTAAAAAAAGGACTAAACTGAATCTCATAATTTCCTTTTAAACAGTAATCTTCACCATCTAACTTTGAATCGACCGGTAGATTTATATCTACCTTGTTAATCTTTATCAACGGTTCATTCGGCAATAGTTTGCCAATATTCACTCTATATTTAGGTTCAAAAATAATCTGCCTTAATCCTTCAAAAGTGGGATCTGATTTAATCCAAGTAAACCGATCTCCATCTGGTCTACATAGATCATCTATTTTGTGAGCATCAGATCCGTGAATACATGGCTTTAATGAGCCGTATTTTCTAATTACCTCTTCTTTACTATCAACACCTTCTCCCAAAAAATATGTACCATCATTTGGGTTAGATGAAAATATTAGCTGTGATAGTCTGTAAATCTCTTCTCTTGTCGCTGCTAAACTGGAATGTTGTATGCCTGATGTTCCATCATTGTTACTGTTTGAAACACCTGTCAAACAGTGTTTCCTTAATCTTTTACTCTCTTTCAAAATCTTACTTATGTTTTGATAACCAACCTTAAATTGATTTATCCCTTCTCTATATGCAGCATTTTCATCGTAATCAGAGTCGTTCTTATATTTTCTTCCTAATTTGATTAGATCATTCTTGGTACACTGATATGGCTCACCTTCATATTCAAAAATCAATTTTGAGAAAAACAATGAATCTAAATCACTGACAATTTCTGGGTCAAATATAAAGTGGAAGTTAATTGCTCGTTGAGTATCAGTTACGGGTATAATTCTCAACTCACAATTTGGAAGAATTAAATCAAAATTGGCCAACCTTTGGTCATCAGAAAACTCCATGATTTTCTTGTATCCATCGATTGAAAAGTAATCAGTTATACCAAGAACAGATACATCTTCAACTTCACCAAGTTTATCGAGATATTTTTCCCATTTTTCATCAATATCATTTCCTTCGAACTGATTGTTAAGTGCTGTTGTGGGGCAGTGAATATGCAAATCCCACTTTCTCCAGATTGATCCCCGATTATCGTACATAGTATTTTGATTAATTAGCTGTAATATTCTCTACATCTATCTTCCCCGAAATCAATTTCGGCAGAAGCAAATCCCTGGTTTCTTTTAGTTTCACATTTTTTTGCCTCAATGTGAGCATTTCATCTCTCATCGGTAATGTCAATTCTTCATATTCATTTAGTATCATTTCAGGAGGAATCGGCAGTTTTAATGACTTTAAATCTGTTGCACTAATATTTGGCTGAGCAGCGCCTTGTGCAAGATGTTCGATATTTGCTTGAGCCTCTCTTGAGTTTAAAAAAGTATATAAGTAGAGATGGCTTTTTAGTAGCTCATTCTTCCCAAAATACTTGCCTACTCGCTGGTTAAGATAGTATGGGTTTTTAGTCTTTGGCATTATACCGACTTTACCAACTTTAGCTCCTGTCATCGCTATCAAAACATCTCCAGGATGCAATTTAAACTTTGACGCTCTATCAGGTATTTCGTCATTTTCTATAAATTGTACACCCTCAACATCAATATCCCCACTTTGAATATTTCCGATCTTAATTACTCCAAATGAACCTTGATCAACCAGTTTCTTGCTTTTAAATGCGAAGCCCGATTTTACATCATACAAATCACCAACTGTGCCTACCCCCCACCCCTCCGGCACCTCCCCCAATTCCGTTCCCGAATCCACCAATCGGTCGTTTTCGTGGCCGGGGTATTTGTAATGCACAAACCACTCGCGGTAGATGAGCCGCGCCATCTCCTCCAGGATGGCAATGCGCCGGGTGTTGTTTTCAATCAGGTCGTCGAAGGCAGAAAGGATGGAGGCGATTTTTTGTTGGGTATCTAAAGAGGGAATTTCAACATCAGCTTCATAAATTCTTGAAGGTGAAGTATGTCTTACTTTTGTTCCACTTGCGGTCGCCTTTATTTGTTCGCGGATTATATGAGTATTAAAAAGATAATACAGGTACTTCTTATCAAGTAAGGATTGATCAACTATGTCAACCAGACCGAGACGCTGATTATGTAGATATAAATTCTCATTTGGAACAAGTGCACTACTTCCCAAGAGTCCTTCAGCTTGTTCCGTCATAGCGACTATAAGATCATTTTCATTTAAAATGTAATCTTTAGGAATATCTCCTGTATACCATTTCTCTTGATCTTTCTTTTTAAACCCTCCTTCTTCATAGAAATTACCTGGGGTTAGAACAATATGTGAACCATCATCCGCAAAATATTCACCCTTAAACGCATAACCGTGTTTGATTTCAATTAAATCTCCTAAATTAAATTTTTTAAATTCTTCAACCATCTTTAAAGTTTTTCGATCAGATTGGAAATATTATTTGAAATCTGACTTTCTAAGTTAGAAGACTCCGTATTCAACAACTCCAACTCCTCATACAGCTCCTCCAACTTCACTTTAAAGTCCACATCATCCTCTTCCCGCTCGGTCACGCCTACATAACGTCCGGGGTTTAGACTCCAGCCCTGGGCTTCAATCTCTTCCAGCGTGGCTACCTTACAGAGTCCGGGGATATCGTCGTACTCGCCATTTGGGAAGAGCTCATTTAGATCCTCCGGTTGCGTTACAGAATTACCATTTGCAGTGTACTCCACATCAGGTTCGGCGGCCATTGGTAACGTATCCTCCATCGCTTCGCCCCGGTATCGTCGGACAATCCCCGCCAGGAAATCAATCTGCTCCGGGGTAAAGTCGCGGTGGGCGCGGTCGATCTGACGGTAGATGTTGCGGGCATCCACAAAAAGCACCTTGTTTTCGCGGTCGGTGCCTTT
>PXDC01000027.1 GCA_003565135.1 Verrucomicrobiota bacterium | reverse complement strand
GAACGCAGAATCAAATATCTCAAGGATCACCTGCGCAACCTCAAGGCTTCCCGGTCGGGATGGTCAAGGCTGCGTAAATTGACTCGATTGTCCCGGGCATGGAAAAAACGGAAATAGCGTCGACGGAAACACGGTCCCGGAACCTGGGAACGAACGCCACGGGCGCGGACCTCTATTCGCTGGTCGAGCGCCTTTATCCGATTTGCCGGAGTATTACCGGGAACGGCGTGCGCGAGACCCTGGCTATCCTGAAGGAGTCCGTTCCCATGGAAATCCATGAAGTGCCGACCGGTACCGAGGTTTTCGACTGGACGGTTCCGAAGGAGTGGAACATCAGGGACGCCTATATCAAGGATTCATCGGGACGCCGGGTGGTGGATTTCCGGAAGTCGAACCTGCACGTCGTCAATTACAGCGTGCCGGTAAGGAAAAAGATGAGCCTGCGTGAACTGAGGCCGCATTTGCACACCGTGCCCCGGTATCCGGACCGGATTCCCTACCGGACCACCTATTACAACCGGACCTGGGGGTTCTGCATGGCCCATGCGGAGGCGGAGAAACTGCGGGACGACACCTACGAGGTTTGTATCGATGCCTCACTCGAAGACGGACACCTGACCTACGGTGAGTTTGTCGTGCCCGGCGAGACGCGCGAGGAGGTCCTGCTCTCCAGTCATGTCTGCCATCCTTCCATGTGCAACGACAACTTGTCCGCGGTCGCGGTCATGGCCGCGGTGGCGCGCCGGCTTGCGGGAAGAAAATGCCGGTATTCCTACCGGTTCCTTTTTATACCGGCAACCATCGGCTCCATTGCCTGGCTTTCCCTCAATTTGGAGAAAACCGGAAATATCCGGCACGGGCTGGTCGGGGCTTGCCTGGGCGACGGGGGAATGATTCATTATAAACGGACCCGGAATGGCGATGCCGAGATCGACCGGATTGTGGAGAAGGTCCTGTCGGACGCGGGCGCGCCCTTCCAAATGCTGGATTTCACACCTTACGGATACGACGAGCGGCAGTACGGATCACCGGGATTCGACTTGCCGGTCGGCTGTATCATGCGGACGCCGCATGGACAGTTTGCCGAATATCACACATCGGCGGACAACCTGGATTTTGTTAAACCGGACGCCCTGGAGGATTCCTACCGGCGAATTTGCGAAATCGTGGAGACCCTCGAAGTTAACCGGATTTACAAAAACACGCATCCGTTCGGTGAGCCCCATCTGGGGAAACGGGGCATCTACGAACATGTATCGGGTCCGGAGCCCACGGTCGACGAGCATTCGGTGTTCTGGGTGTTGAATCTTTGCGACGGCCGTCATTCGTTGCTGGATATTGCCCGACGTTCCGGTTTCAGCTTCAAGCGGATCCAAGCCGCCGCTGAACTTCTCCACCGGTACGGGCTACTGACGGAGCTCTCGGGGTCCGATGTTTGAACTGATGGGCAAAAGGGTGCTCGTGACGGGAGCATCCGGGTTCATTGGCAAGGCCTTGACCCGGGAGTTGCTGCGGGCGGGGACGGAGGTGCACGGTATTTCGCGTTCGCCGGATGTGTCCGGGGCCGCCGGTATCTCGTGGTGGACGGGAGATTGTACGGACTACGGGTTTGTCAGGACAACCGTAAGAGGTTGCCGTCCGGATATCGTGTTTCACCTCGCAGGTTATGTTTACGGTATGCGGGATCTCGAAGCGGTCCTGCCGGCGCTTCATGGGAACCTGACGGCAACGGTCAACGTCCTGGCATCCCTGGCGGAAGCCGGTTGTGAAAAGGTCGTTTTGGCGGGATCGTTGGAGGAACCCGAGCGGGGATCGACCGAAGCTCCCAGTTCGCCGTATGCCGCGTCAAAGTGGGCGTGTGACACCTATGCGCGTATGTTTCACCAACTCTACCAGGTGCCGATCGTGAACCCGAGAATCTTTATGGTGTACGGGCCCGGACACTGGGAAAACAAGAAGCTCGTCCCTTATCTCGTGAATGCGTTCCTCGACAATGAAGAGACAAAACTGACGGGAGGCACCCGCAACGTCGATTGGGTATACGTCGACGACGTTGTAAATGGATTGCTGGCCTGCGCCCGGTCCGGGATTGTCGATGGATCGCGGGTCGACATCGGTACCGGCCGCCTGTCCTCGGTTCGCGAAGTGGCGGAGATTCTTTGCGATTTGATCCAACCGGCCACCAAACCGGTTTTCGGGGCGGCGCCCGACCGACCCTTCGAGCAGGTCCGGGCGGCGGCGGCGGACGAGGCAAAACAACGGATCGGTTGGAACGCGGAGGTTTCGTTGCGGGACGGCCTCGCGAAAACCGTGGACTGGTACCGGCGGAACCGGCGTGGTGTTTCGGGGAAATTGCAATGATTGCGAAAGACCCGGCACCACCATTGCTTGCTTTCGTAGGCCGCTCCGTGAGGAGCGGTTCTGCCCCGCGATTCGTCCGAAACGAGGAGGACGCCGGCCCCGGTACGGAAAGCGGTGCGGAGCACCGCACTCCCAAAGCGCTTCGCGCCAAAGAGACGTACAGGACGGTTCCCTGTCCTCACGGACAGGCCTACGCTCCCGGTCCTTACGGACAGGCCTACGCTCCCGGTCCTCACGGACAGGCCTACGTTGCGAGGTCGCTTGCCGGCCTCCGGGTCCGCGCGGAAGGCGACAGATACGGGCGATCGTTACGATTTGGATCTTTTACGAACGAACCACCAATCACCAATCACAAATCACGCCGCTCAAATCATGAACCGATTCCGGTCATTGATCAGAACGCTTGGATTTGACGTCCAGCGTTACAACGCAAATCAAGTGCGGGTTGCGTCCGCCAACCTGAAACCGAAATCCGCGGAAGTACGGGGACGGGCGTTGCTGGCGTACAGACTCAAGCCTTTTTTACTTCGACCGGAGGAGCCGGTTCCGGCAAGCCATACCAATTTCGCCGAGTCGGTGCTGATGGCGGAGGTATTGTGTGAACTCGGATTTGAGGTCGACGTCATCGATTTCGAGAACGAGACATTCGAACCCCGGCATCGGTACAACCTGCTGGTTTCCCAGCGAATGCCCTTTTCCCGCTGTGCCGGCCTGGTGGGTGACACGTGTGTGAAACTGGCGCATCTGGACGTGTCCCATTGGCTTTACAATAATTCCTCCGCGCTGGCGCGTTGCGCCGAGGTCCGGGAACGACGGGGGGTGGCGCTGAACAGCTACCGGCATATCGAGGAAAACCGGGCCATCGAGGACTGCGACTCCGCCGTCATGTTGGGGAACTCTGTTACTTCGGCCACCTACAAATATGCCGGCAAGACGGTCCGCACCATTCCGGTCCCCGTGGTCGACGCTTACCCGAAGCCGGACAAAGACTACGACCGGATTCGGAAGAACTTTCTCTGGTTCGGGAGCCGGGGATTCGTGCAGAAGGGTCTCGATCTCGTTTTGGAAGCCTTCCGGGAGATGCCCGAGTACACCCTCACCGTATGCGGGCCGATCGATCGGGAGAAGGATTTTGAAGCCGCCTTTTACCGGGAGCTTTACGAAACGGAAAACATCAGAACCGAGGGTTGGGTCGATGTGCGCAGTGAGCGGTTCAGGGACCTGGCCGGCAACCATATCGGTCTGGTGTATCCCTCGTGCGCGGAAGGACAGGCCGGAGCGGTCG
>PXDC01000452.1 GCA_003565135.1 Verrucomicrobiota bacterium | reverse complement strand
TGATTCTCTCAAACTGTTTGTCGATGGGCACACGGCTGCCTAAGTCGCGTGGGCCGAATCCCTCACGAAAGCCGATAATAAAACGATTTTCATCGTCCAAAAATGCGTGAGCTGACGTACTCGATTCTATCGCAATGAACGGCATGAAAGCTATCGTTGACGCGATGATGAACAACCATGCTTTTTTTAGTATTGTCACCAATGTTTTCATCCCTTCATATCATGGTTTGGAAAGATTTCATATCCCCTTATCAATGGTTCCTTACCACTATTTTAGCAGTTTCGCATTGATTTTGGAAGGCTTTGAAAAGGTCGAACACACCCTGCCGATGGTAAGCCAATGAAAAGGCCTCGCAGTTTTTGCTAAGAGGCCTTCTTGTTTTTATTCTACCATTTAGAAAAAGGTTTGCTGTTTACTCAAGCTCAGGTGCATCGATGGTGGTGTCGTTCAGGTCAAACACGTCCACCGTAACGACCACGTCGGTGCCGTCGATCTCAATGACGAGCGTCATGTGAAGCGACACGTCATCACCCAGTTCAATGGTCGCGGATTGGAGCACGCCGTCGACGCCTTCAAGCAACATCAACACGGTGGCTTCAGCAAACTCGAAGCGGTAATCATCAAGTAAGACGTATCCGTCATCCATCGCGTCGAACCATCCGGCATCAAAGAGGTCAAAACTTACCATGGACGCCATGCGTTCGATGGTTCCCCGGTAGGCATCGTGTTGCTCGTCGCCAGCGGTGACGTTATCATCGTCTTCGTTATCATAGAGGCGGTGATAAACATAGACATCGTCGTTGTCATAGATCATCGTCATCTCGAAGTCGCTTATAAGCTCTCCATTGTAATGCTGATCAAAGACGACATAGCGGTCGTTTCCATCTTTTTGCGATATGTAATCCATAGCATAGCCATTCTCATCGTATGTGACAACGATTGTGTAACCATCGGCATCGCGGATCGCGTCGACCATTTCATCCAAGGTTTCTGGGTCTCCCGAACCGCATGCGCTAACGATAAGAAGCAGTGCTGTGGCGATTGTGAGTTTTATCACGTTTTTCATGGTTTTCCCATCCTTTCGTGTACCATTCTACCAAACTGAGGAGATATTGCAAGTTTGCAAGGCGCAACAACAAGCCGTTTATCCTCTAAAAAACGGCTTCCTATGGATTAATGCGTTAGCTCGAGCGGTTAATTTAGCATACATGAAAGAATGCCTTTAAAGGAAGAGAGCGCTCTGGGAGCGCTCTCTTGTGTAATGCTATTATGATTCGTTGGGTTGTTTAATCTTAGCTGTAATCGTAGTACTCTTTAACCGCATCGATGTTGGTGCTGCCAAAGACGACAATGTGGTTGTAGAGAATTAAGTTTGGCGCATTGATGGTTAAGTGATTGTTGATGAACCCGCCTCCGCTAAACGTCATTTCGGCGACATCGTCAAACTCGATGGTGATTGATGCGATGCCGTGATCAGAATGAATGTTTATCGGTCGTGTGATGCTTAAGTTCCCTACCGTACCGCTAAAGTGAACGTCTTCGATAAAGTTGGTGTTGATGAGTTGGTTAAAGTTGAAGGCCGATGAGAGCGTGACGGTTTTACCGTAGTATGTCGCTGGCGATGTACGGTAATCAATCAGTGCGTAGTTATCATCGGTTAAGATGAAGTGGTTATCAATCATGAGGGCGTTAAGGCCTTGCGGCAGCATTGCATCTGTACCAATTCCGAAGCCTTCGGCGCCTTCGCGTTGAAGATCGAAATGGTTGTCAGTGGCTGTCAGCGTCGAATCCTCGGTTCCACCAACGCCCACGAGTACGTTTGTGAACGTGTTGTTGGTGATCGTGAATGTCGAGGATTCAGCACCTGGTGAGTTGGTGTTAACCAAAATACCGCGGACAATGGCTTCGAAGGTGTTGTTCTGAATGATGGCGGTTGCGCTGTTGAAACCGGCGATGCCGACGTAGCTGTCCATGCCTTCAGGGCTTGTGATGTGGAATCCATCGATGGTCACGTCTTGTGCACCTCGTAGCAAGATGCCCACCGTGTGTGACGTCCAGCCTGTGGTAATATAGTTCGCCAACACGGTGACGTCACCATCTGCGATAAGGGTGAGTCCATCTTTGTTAACTTCAAAACCATCGTAGACGCCTTCTTGAACGATGATGGTTTCGCCTTCTTGGGCGCCATCGATGGCGTCTTGAATGGCCCAATATCCGGCCATTCGCTCTTCGATTAACACAGCCGGTGTCTGTGCCAAGTACCAGCGCGGGATTTCGTTGCCATCGTACCACCAGAACTCGCCATCAGGCACTGTGTTGGTGTCGACGATGGCTTGACGCCAGGCGGCGTCGCGCGTGGTCGTGGCGTTGTGTCGATCGCTGATGCTGCTAAAGCCGGTGTCGCTAAAGACGTTGCCTGTGATGATGAAATCGTAGTTGCTAAAGCTTGCGTTTGTGCCGATGCTGATGCCATGGGCATCGGTTGGTGTTAAGGTGTTATCTTCGATAAGAATGGTGAAGTTGCCGTCATCTCCGGAGTTGAATACGATGCTGCTCCGGTAGTCTTCGATAACATTTCCTTTGATGGTTAAATCACCTGACGGCTGTGTCCATAGGCCGTTGCCTGTGCCGGAACCGCTGTGCAGGGTGTTGCCTTCGATGAGGGTGCCAATGCCTGAGGCGAAGATGGCGTCGGTTGCTAAGCCTTCTCCGTCTAGGATGTTGTTATAGACAGTGGTTCCTTCTGCAGAGGAATCAATGTAGATGCCTCGCTGACGGTTCAACGATGAGGTGCCGTGTTGAATCACAAAGCCTTCTAGGTGTATGTGCGATCCGTTGATGCGGATGCTGCCTTTGATGATGGCTTCATGGGTTTCCATCGCACGCAGGGTGATGTTGTTTCCACTGGCAACCAGGTCTGCTTCATAGACGCCAGTTTCAACGAGGATGACTTCGCTTTCGTCAGCCAAATCCAGTGCCGTTTGGATGGATTGTCCTTCGAAGACAAGGCGTTCACCGGCTGCGTTATAATACACAGTGGCGCGTGCGTCCTCGTGGGTAACGTAGAGTTCAATCAGTTCTACATCCAATCCTTCCAACAAAGCATCCGCTAGGGCTTTTGGTGATCCGCTGACGCCGTTAATGGTGACGTCTTTAAGGCCAGCCCAGTTCGGTCCGATGAGCCAGATTTTGCTGTTCGGTTCGTCTGCGGCAATCTCGACGTTTTCAATAATTAGTGAGCCTCCATCGGCGATGGTCAATCCGATGACGCCGTTCACACGCACGTTCATTAAGGTCAGGTTATTGATGACGACACCTGCACGGGTTGATAACGCATTCGACAGTTGGTTCTCACGTGCGTCGATATCAAAGCCATCCAAGGTAAGGTTGTCGGCGTTGACCTCCACGTGCCCATAAGTTAAGATTGCGCCATGAACGTTGACTGCCCGCAGTATGATTCCGGTTTGATGAATGTCTAATAACTCACCCGAAGTCCCGTATGTTCCGTCCTCAACGTAGATGATGACGTTTTCCGGCGCTTCGTCGATGGCGGTTTGAATGCTGTCGCCATCTTTTACGACATTCACGTAATGCTCAAACGGTGTTGTGCGGTAATCGATGAGCGCGTAGTTCGTGCCGTCTAAGATGAAC
>PXDC01000018.1 GCA_003565135.1 Verrucomicrobiota bacterium | reverse complement strand
GAATTACTGATCGTTGGTGCCTATTCACCTATTGAATTCGTGGTAGGCAGGGTGAAAAAAATATCCAGCATATTGGAGAAAGCAAAACTACTCAATTTAGAGTTGGATGACATAGAAAATGGCATTGAAGATATTGCTGGAATTCGGATTATGTGTCAGTTTGTGGAAGATATTTATATGGTGATGGATTATATTCGCGAGCGTGACGGAAAAGACATGGAAATCATTGCGGTGAAGGATTATATTACAAATCAGAAAGACAGTGGGTATAGGAGTTATCACGTTGTTGTTCGATATCCTATCCAAACAGCATTTGGACATAAAAAAATTTTGGCAGAAATTCAAATAAGAACGTTGGCAATGAATTTTTGGGCAACCATTGAACACTCGCTGAATTATAAGTATAAACAGAGAATACCTGAACATGTGAAAAAAAGACTAAAAAAATCTGCGGATGCCGCCATGGTCTTAGACCAGGAAATGTCAGAAATTCGTTATGAGATCAGGGAAGCTCAAAAAATGTTTGAAATCAAGTCAAATATTGTATCCAATGTCTTAAGTATGATTCAAAAATTAAGGGTGAGAGGCATGCATAGCCAGGCGGAAAAATATTACAGTGAATTTGAATTTCTTTGGGAACAGGGAGAAATGATTGAATTGAAAAAAATGGCCTACAAGCTTAGGTCGGTCGTAGATCAATATGATTTAAATGAAGATCAAGATAAAACGGAGTAATGTTGGGGGACATGGCATGATTTTTGGAATCGGTGACCTGCACTTAAGTCATTCTGTTGAAAAACCAATGTCAATTTTTGGAGAAGACTGGTTTAATCATCAGGAAAAAATTAAAAAAAACTGGGAAGCAAAAGTGTCTTCGGAGGATGCTGTTCTGATACCGGGAGATATTTCCTGGGCAATGACTGAGGAAGAAGCCTGGGAAGATTTATTATGGATCGAAAATTTACCCGGCAAAAAATACTTGATTCGAGGGAACCATGATTATTGGTGGAAGCGTATCACGAAAATGAATGAGGCGTTTAACACACTTCATTTTATTCAGAATAAATTCTTTCCTTATCGCCAATATGCGATTTGTGGGGCAAGAGGATGGATACTGCCAGGATCTGCAGATTTTAATGAGCATGATGAAAAAATATATCTCAGGGAAGCATTGAGGCTGGAAGCTTCCTTGAAAGATGCCAAAAAATCCGGTCAGAATCAGATCGTTGCCATGATGCACTATCCTCCTTTAAATGAAAAAAAGGAACCTTCTCACTTCACCCGGCTAATGGATCGGTACAACGTAAAAAAAGTTGTATACGGGCATTTGCACGGAGAAGATTCCTGGGGGAGTGGTTCTATTGGCCAGTTTGGAAAAACAGACTATCGGCTGGTATCATCAGACTATCTCAACTTTACACCTGCTGAAATTTGCCCGGATTAATTAAACCAGCCCATTGGATCCCAGCACATTTTTGATTTTATGTTTTACCATCTCTTTTATGGCATCTCTGCCAGGGTCTAAATACTTTCGGGGATCAAAGTTTGAAGGGTTTTCATGAAGTTCTCTGCGGATGGCTGCAGTCATAGCCAGGCGAAGATCTGTATCGATATTTACCTTGCAGACACCTAAACCTGCCGCCTTTCTTATCATTTCCTCCGGAACGCCCTGAGCACTGGGAATGGTTCCGCCGTAATGATTACAAAGTTCAACAAACTCCGGTAATACCGTTGATGCACCATGCAAAACCAAAGGCGTGCCGCCTATTTTTTTATTGATAGCTCTTAGACGTTCAAAGTCAAGATCTGGTGTACCCTTGAATTTATAGGCACCATGACTGGTTCCAATGGCTACGGCAAGAGAATCAACACCAGTATTTTCGACAAATTCAAGAGCCTCATCAGGATTCGTGAAAGCAGCATCTTTCTCGCTGACATCAACTGCATCTTCAATTCCTGCCAGACGACCCAGTTCTGCTTCCACTACTACGCCATGGGCATGTGCATACTCAACTACTTTTCTGGTTAGGGCAATATTCTCATCCAAAGGATGATGCGATGCGTCAATCATGACGGAAGTAAATCCATCGTCAACGCACTGTTTACATATTTCAAAGTCTTCTCCATGATCCAAATGGAGAACAATCGGTAAATCTGAGTCTTCCACCGCTGCTTCTACCAGTTTCCTTAGGTATACAGGATTTGCGTATTTTCTGGCACCGGCAGACACCTGAAGAATAAGTGGTGATCTTTCTTCTTTCGCGGCATCAACAATTCCTTGAATAATTTCCATATTGTTTACATTAAAAGCACCGATGGCATAGCTGCTGGTATAAGCTTGTTGAAACATATTTTTGCTGGTAATCAGTGGCATATCATCACTCCCTTTCAGAAATTTTTATATTCGTTAGCGCCATTCTAACATTGTGAAATGAAAGTCGCAATTCAATTACCACATGGGAGTACTTGCATATTTTTAAAGACAAGACTATTATTTTACCTGCAAATAGGGTAAGATAGTAATGAAATGTGCACCAGTTCGTTACTGGCCAGTAGGCTGAAATGAGGTGATTGACATGAAAGTTAAATCTAATATACCAAATATGGTTACTTTTTTAAATCTGACGTTGGGGCTTTTGGCGATTGTTTGTATTATAGGTGAGAAGTATTTATTGTCAGCTTTGTTAATCATTCTGGCTGCATTAATGGATCGTTTTGACGGCAGTCTTGCCAGAATGTTGGACGTGGAAAGTGAATTAGGAAAAGAACTGGATTCCCTCTGTGACTTGATTTCTTTTGGAGTGGCACCAGCTATATTGATGTGGAGTTTTCATCTGGCAGATATTGGTGTGATCGGGTTCTTTATTATGGTTATATTTGCAATAAGTGGCGCTTATCGTCTTGCGTTTTTTAATATCATGGAGTTCGATGGCGTCTATATGGGAATTCCGATTACACTATGTGGCGGAATAGTAGCATTGATGGCGATATACTCGGTTAACTATGCGACCAATATTTATGTGCTGGGATTTATCATGATCCTTTTGTCCTATGCAATGGTTAGCAAACGAATAAAACTGAAAAAACGTTAATGCAAAAACTTTCAGGAGTTGAATGCGTACCCCAGGAATGGAGAAAACATCGATAGATCAGATGCGGAATATATTTCGTTAAGAACTGTTTCGGTGATGGATACATTGTTGGGGTTTTATTTTGAGTAGCAAAGGATGTTTGTGATGCAATATGTTCCAGGACAAAACCTTTTTGAAAAATTTTTCGAGCAGCGCGAAAGCCTTATATTTCAATATAAAAAGGGTGATTTAACAAAAAAAGAGTATATAGAAGAAAGTCATGCATACCTAATTCAGCAGGATGTAAAACCTTTTAAAAATGTGGATAGCTTTGAAAAAGCAGTATTTAATTATCAATACTACAACATTATGGCCAAGTATTTTCATATCAAAAGTGAATCTTTAAAAAACTCAGCAAAACACCCTGAATTATCCCGGAAGTTCCAGGAAAAAAGAGATAAAAACTACCACTTAAAAGATAAAATGACCTGGAGAGCCGCAGAGCTTAAAGATTTTTATGAACTGGAAGCATATTTTATCAAAGTAAGCTCCAGTCATCTTAAAAGAGTTTTGTATGAAGTTGT
>PXDC01000400.1 GCA_003565135.1 Verrucomicrobiota bacterium | reverse complement strand
TATTTCGGCGAGGCGGGGAATAACTACCTCGAGGTCTTCTCGGACGGGGCGGACGGATCGGTCTGGATTTCGGCCGTGAACCGGTTCCTCGTTCCTTCGCAGGTCGTTACGGTGAATCTCGATTTTTACAACTCGGATTCCGATGACGTTGGGCCGACCATGCGGCTGGGGGTCAACGATCCCATTCAATCGAATAACAACCGGGCCCACTACCAGTTCGGGTTCGAAAACGACGCCGTCAACGCGGGTGAAGCGGTAATTGAAAACAACCGTACCCAGAATCTGCAACTTGTCTACAACAATTCCGAGTCGGACGTGACCTACGCCGACGGCCAGGCCACGGTCGCTTCCGATTCCTACGATGTGTGGATCGACGGTGTGCTCGTGCTCTCCGATGTCCAGTACGGATTTTTCGACTCCGCCAATGCCCCGCTGGGCACGCCGCTTTCGTCCTGGGGGCTGGGTATCTTCGGGTCCGGCCAGAACGAATTGCGGATCGACAACCTGAAAATCTTCCAGGGGGCCCGGGTGACACCCGCCGCCGCCGGGATGACCTTTGCCTCCTGGGCCGACGCCGAGGGGATTCCGGAGGGGCAGCGCGGGGTGTTTGACGATCCGGCGGGTGACGGGATCCCCAACGGGGTCAAATTCGCCCTCGGCCTTCCGGCCATGACCCCGGCCGCGGGCATGCTCCCGTCCACCGAACGGGTGGCGGTGAACGGCGACGAGTTCCTCGCGCTCCGGTTTACCCGGCCGACCGACCGCGCCGGTGTGCAGCTGAAGCTGGAGGGATCGGGCGACCTGCTCGAGTGGCTTGATCTCGAGGCCGAACTCGAAGTGATCGAGGAGGTCAACGGCTCCCAGGTGGTCCGGCTCGTCGACTCCGAAGCTATTGGCGGACACGAAAGGCGTTTCCTGCGGCTGTCGGTGGAGCTCGATGACTAGAACCGCAGGTACTGACATTACGATGTAACCAGGCGCAGGTTCCGCATTCCCGGGGCCTGCGTCTTTTTTTGTGGTGCGGAGGGGAACACCGCGCTTTTATGGAACGCGTGTGGCTTATGAGAATACCGATACTGATCACGGCGGGCCTGTTGGCCCTGGGGAGCGCGGAGACGCGGGCCGCGGAGAACGGGCAGATTTTGTTTGCGGACGATTTCAGTCTGTCCGAATTCGATGGAGCACCCAGCGAGGATATTTGGGGGGCGGCGCCGCGGGGCCAGGACGCACCGAGCCAGAGTATCCTTGTCACCGATACCGACGCGGCGGCGTACTTCGGCAGCGAGGGGAACTACCTGCGGATTTTTTCCGACGGAGAAAACGGCGCCTCCATGTGGCTGACCGCCGAGAATCGCCTTTCGCCGCCCTCACCCGTGGTGACCGTGGCGTTCGATTTTTACCGCCCCGCCGGCGGCGACCACGGGCCGCGCCTGCGCCTGGGGGTGGGGGACAGTATTTGGAATAACACCAGGGTGCGCCAGGATATCCAGTTCGGCAGCGACGGCCGGTTTTCCGCCATTTCCGGGGTTTACAACCCGGGAACCCGTCACCACATCCGGGTTGTTTATAATAATTCGCCGGAGGACATCGAGAACTACCACGGTGCGGCCACCGTCGAGTCGGACAGCTACGACGTCTGGATCGACGGGGTGCGGGTGCTGGCCAGCCGGCGCTGGAACACCCACGATGGGGCGATTGCGGTCGGCGAGGACATTTCCTCGCTCACCTTCGGGGTTTTTGGTGACGATGTGAACGAGCTCCTGGTGCGGGACCTGCGGGTCTACGCGGGCGCCGTTCCGGGGCCGGACGCGGAACCGGTGGTGGAGGACGACGGGCCGTTTCGGTATTACCTGCACCCCGACGGCGACGACGGCAACCACGGCCGCAGCCCGGAGTTTCCCGTCCTGACGCTGGGACGGGTGCACCAGTTGCTGCAGGCGGCCAACGTCGACCGCGACGTCGAGGTCCTGATCGCGCCGGGAACCTATTACGGGCAGACCACGGTGTGGACCCATACCCGCCCCGATTATTCCATTACCTTCCGACCCCTCGATCCCGACGCCGGCATGCCGGTTTTCGAGGCGGGCGTGCCGGACGGAGAAGGCGGCATGGAGTACCCGGGCGGAACCTGGTTCCGGCTCAACCACACCTCCGGGGAGGCCACCAACCTGGAGTTCCGGGGTCTCCGGATCCAGAACTACCAGGACGCCATTTCCCTCAACGGCAACCGTAACAACCCGCTGGCCTACAACAGTCACAACACCATCCGGGAATGCTATTTCTACCGGATCGGCAACATCTCCAACCCGAGTCTTTCCCCGTCCACCGCGGTCATCCGATTCGTCAATTCCCAGGACAACGTGGTCGAGAACAATGACTTCATCGACGTGGTCAACATCACCGGCGGCGGCCTCATCCACGCCACCTACATCGCGCACCTCGCGGATCGGAACCGGATTCACCGCAACCGCTTCATCAATCACTCCGGCGATCCCATCCGGGTGCGGGATTTCTCCAACGACAACGATATCCGCGACAACTACTTCATCCTCGCCGGCAACACCGGCGCCTACTCCGAGTGGTACTGCGACCAGGACGCCCGGGACGACTGCACCAAACCCGAGCCGGAATGCCCTTCCTGGGAAAATGAGTTTCGCAACAATCTCATCGTTTCCGGCTATAACAACCAGTTTTTGCCCGTCTTCCGGTTTCACCAGGGCGACAGCACCACCGGGTGCTCGCCGCTCTTCGAGGATGCCCCCCGGCTCTACAACAGCGGCAACACCCGGCCGCTCGAGCCGTCGGCCTACGAACGCTGGCAACACCGCTTTTTCGAACCCGCCGAGCGGGAGGATACCGGCGTGGCCGGCCCGGGGGCCGATCCGGCCGGCGACGGGGTGGCCAACCTGGTGAAATTCGCCCTCGGGATCGATCCCCGCCGCGCCGCACCCGCCTCCCTGCTCCCGCAGACCGGGGTCGACGGCGAGGGACGGTTGACCCTCGCCTACCCGGTCAATCCGGACGCCGACGGGATGGCTATCGTAGTGGAAGTGTCCAGCGACCTGCAGGAATGGAAGTCCGGGGACGGCCAGCTCGAGGCCCCGGAATCCTTTGAACGCAACGGCCGGACCTGGGAGCGGGTGCGGACCGCCACCCCCGTCTCCGACACCGACCGCACGTTCCTGCGTCTGCGGGTCGAAACCGACTCCTGATCCCGCGGGATCGGAATGCCAGGGAGCGGAACCCTCCCAGTGGCGCAGCCACTTTGGACGTGCGGTGCGCCGCAACGCTTTTCCCGAACGCCCGCTCCTCACGGAACGGCTTAGGTCCGGATCCAATCCAAACGTCTCCTTTCCGTCCCGCTATACTCTCCGGCATCCCGTTTTTCGAAAACAGCGGCTATCCCGAATGTCGCTCGGTTAAGCCCAATGGAGAACACACTTCCAGCGTGTTTTCTCAGGCTGTAAGCCCAACCCGGCGGAGCCGGCACCCAATCGTAGCAGCGCGCCGCTTCAGCCAGCGCAGTACTGGGGGCGCTGGCTGAAGCGGCGCGCTGCGTGGCGGACACCTTTCGGAATAGTTTGGGTGTTTCGCACAAGATTTCACGAATAACGGACTAAGCTACGCTCGACACACCGCCTTAACCGAGCAGCATTC
>PXDC01000250.1 GCA_003565135.1 Verrucomicrobiota bacterium | reverse complement strand
GGCGGGGGCCTGACCCTCGACGGAACCGATTCGCCCGAAATCACCGGGTTGCGCGCGACCCACAACAGCCCGGCCGGGCTCTCCCTGCAAGGCGGCGCCACTCTTGTTACGGAGGGCGCGTACCTGATTTTTAATGACACCGGGGCCGAGGTGTCCGGCGGTTCGACTCTCGAAATCAACCAATCCGTTCTCAAGCGGAACACCCTAAACGCAACCGTCGGGGAGGGATCCCTTGTCGACGCACGCGGGAACTGGTGGGGGACCGACGACACCGGTGGCATTGCCGACGGTCTTTCCGGACCGGTCGACGCGGGAGAGCCCCTGGACGATGAGCCGGTGCTTTATCCGGACGTTCGCACCGCGGACGGCGTGGTCCGTGTCGGCAATCCCGAAATCGATCTCGTGTTCGCCTCCGCCAATGCCGTCGCCTTCCGCGCCAGCGAGGACTCGGCCTTTGTCGGCGTGCCGTTTGTCGATATCGACACCGACCCGGGCAGCGATGACCTCTACGCCGCCGCCCCCATCGAGCAGCGGTTCGAACTCTCCGATACCGGCGGTTTCAAAACGGTCTACGTTCAGTTCCTCGGATCGACCGGCGTCATCAGCGAAACCCTTACCCTCGACATCGAGTACGTCACCGGCGGGCCCGAAATCACCGCATTCAGCCTGGCTGACGGCGACGAAATCAACCGGCCGATCGACGTGACCGGTGCGGCCGAGGCCGAACTCGGCCTCGTTTCACTCGCGTTCACGGTGAACGGTGAAACGGTCCTGCAGTCGGCATCCTCCCCGCTTTCCGGAACCTGGGACATTCGCGAAATGGAGGAGGACCTCTACCGCGTGGCGCTCGAGGCGGTCGATGCCGCGGGTAACGTGACCGCGCGCGAGGTCAATGTCCTCGTCCGCCCCCAGCCGCCGGCCCGGCCGGTGATCGCCGCGCCGGCCGATGGCCTGATCACCGCGGATGGCGACGTCGACGTGTCCGGAACCGCCGAACCGGACGCCCCGGTCCGCCTGCGCCGCAATGCCAGCACGGTGGCCGAAGGTCAGGCGCTTGCCGACGGCACCTTCCTTTTCAGCGACGTTCCCCTGGTCGAGGGAAGCAACGAATTCGTCGTCCGCGTGAGCGATCCGGCCGGATCGATCTCCTCGTCGCCGGTCACGGTCAGGCGGGACACCGTCCCGCCCGCACCGGCGATTCTCGAAGTCGTCGAGTTCGACCGCGATCTCGGCGTCGAAGTCCGGTGGCGTTTCGCCGATGATGGCAAACGCGCGACCGCGTTCCGCATTGTCTGGAGCGAGGATTCCCTCGAGTCGTATGCCGATGCGGAAGGCGAAACGGACCTGCTCGCCACCACCCGCTACTTCCTCGAAGACCTGCCCGACGGCGAGTACGGGATCGCCGTGGTCGGGTTCGATGCGGCGGGTAACGTCAGCGGCCTTTCCAACGTCAAGTCGGTCACCCTCAACACCACGCCGCCGGACTTTACGGTGTCCTACGACCTTCCCATGCCGGTGGGTCCGGGCGAACTGGGGATCACTCTTCAGGCCGGCGAACCCCTGGACGGCACCCCGAGCCTGACCATCCGGCCGGAGGGTTTCTCCCAGCCGGTGGCCGTATCGCTTACCGCCGACGGCACGAACCGATATGCCGGCACCTACCAGGTGAACGACCTTTCCGCCTCGTCTGGAGAAGCGGTGGTGCGTGTGAGCGGCACCGACCTTTTCGGCAACACGTTTTCGGGATCGCCGGAGGGCAACCCGCTCGTCTTTGACCTCACCCGTCCCACCGGTATTGTGACGGTCGACGCCGCGCCTCCGGTAGCGATTCCGGAGGAGGGAATCGCGATCGAGGTGGAACTCGAACTCAGCAAGCCGGCACCGCAGGGGGCTCCGCCCTCCCTGGCCTTCGACCCGCCGGGTGCGTCCGAGGTTTCCCTCGATCTTTCCGGCAGCGGGACCTCGTGGTCCGGGGAGCTGGTGCTGGAGGAATCGATGGGTACCGGGATCGGGTATTTCAATCTCCAGACGGTCGACCCACTCGGCAACGAGGGCACACGTGTCACCGAGGGAGAGGAGCTCGAGATTTATACCGGCGACACCCCGCCTCCTCCCGACCGGCCGCTGGAGATCGCCGGAGAAATCCTCCCCGGGGGCTACATCCGCGTCTCCTGGTCCGCCTCGAACAAAGCTGAGGTTTATCACTTGTACCGCGAAGCCGGCGACGGTATCCAGCCGCCGGAGACGCGTATTGTTTCCGGTCTCGACGACCTCGAATACCTGGATCTCCCGCCCGAGGACGGGATCTACCGCTACGTTGTCACCGCCGATCGTCAGGGAGCGGAGAGCGATCCTTCGCCCATGCTTGTGACCCAGTCCGACCGGACTCCCCCGGAAAAGCCCGAGAACGTCACCGTTGAACTCGGCGAAACCGGTGTCCGCATCAACTGGGACGCCCCCTCGGAAGGGGACGTCCCGCACCAATACCGCGTGTACCGTGACGGCGAAGTCATCCGAACAACGACGACACCGCGTGAAATCTCCGATCATCCGCCCCGGGGCGTCATCAGCTACGCGGTCGCCTCGGTCGACCAGGTCGGCAATGAGAACCTCAGCGATCCGGTGACGATCGAGCTCTTTGTCGGCGCCGTGACCGATCTGGTTGCTACTGTCGAACCGGGACTCGGACCCCTTCTCCAGTGGGACTCGCCCGACGACGCGGCCGTGGGTTTCCACGTCTACCGCGACGGCGAGCAATTGACCGGCGACCCGCTTACCCAGCAGCACTTTCAGGATCCCGACCTCGTCGAGGACGACCTCACCGTCTACACCGTGCGGGCCATCGACGACCAGGACCGCGAGAGCGCGGCCCGCCCGGTTACCGTCTACCCGGTGGAGCTCGACCTGCGCATCAATCCGGATGCCGACGGTCAGGAGCGGTCCCTGATGGGCAGCTATTTCGACCGGTACGAGATCCGCGCGGTTAACCGTGCCGACGAAGCGTGGCCGGTCACCGAAGCGCTCGTGCGCCGGACCCACGCCACGACCGGCACCCATGAGGAGGGAATCGACGTTTCGGAAACGGTCCCCGCGTACGGGGACGGCGTCTGGAGTCTCCCTTACCCGGCCGTGACCCGCTTGTCCGGCGGACACTTGTTCACCGTCGAGGTCAAGCAGGAGTCGGACGACGGGATTTCCTCTGCCCGGTACCTCTTCGACCGGACCTATTCCGACTACCGCTCGCCCCCGACCCGGATTTCCGTCTCCGCGCCGAGCGTTCCCCTGGCCGGGGGTCTCAACGAGTTCCGTGCCCGTATCCACAACCGCGGCTATGCCGACGCCGAAGTCGTCGTGGTCGAGGCCTTCGGCGGGGAACCGGGGGAACTGGAGCTCACCGTCCTCGACCGCTTCGGCGAAGCGGTCAGCGGGGCGTCCTTCGACCGGGCGATCTCCGGTCTCGAATTCACGTCCGACGGGCGCGGCTACCTGCGGATTCCTCCGGGGGAATCGCGGGAGGGGACCTTTCTCGATATTCTCGTCCCGGAAGGGCTCAGCGAAGAGGGCCAGGCGACCATCCGGGTAGAGGCGCCCACCCTTTACAACGGGATCGGCACGTCGCGGGAGCGGGTTTCCGGTCCGATCTCGGGAACCATGGAAACCACCCTGACCGAGACCGAGTACTTCGGTAAACTCCAGGTCGACGGGGATACCTTTGCCAACGACGCCACCATACCGCTCAGCGGCAGCGCCGTCGACCGCGAGACCGGGGAACCGCGGCCGGGAACGACGCTGCGCATCGGATTCTCCGCCCGCGGGTACACCTGGTTCGAGGAAATCGAGACCGATGCCGAGGGCAACTTTGCGTTTCCCTACGATCCCTTCCCCGGCTTCTCCGGAACCATTTCCTTCTGGGCCGCCCACCCCGACGTCGTCGACGTCCTCAACCAGGCCGAGGTCACCATCCACCGAATCTATTCGAATCCGGGGCGCGGGAATATCCGTATGTCCAAGAATGATACGATGGACTTCGATATCCGCATGAACAACCCCGGGGACGTGCCTCTCGAAGGCTTCGAGCTCGATTCCTTCCGCGCCTGGGTAGTGGAGATGGACCCGGGGACCGGGGAGCCGGTGGAATCCGAAATCGACACCGTTACCGGTCAATTGCTTGGCGCCCCCGACGCATTGCCGGCCTCCTCCCGCAGCCGTGTGACCCTGCAACTTGAGGCCGCGGACGACGCGCCCGATTACGCCATGGCGGAGTTTGCCTTCCGTACGGCCGAGGGCGCCACCACCCGCTTCGAGGGCGAACTGACGCTGCTTCCCGCCATCCCCATCCTCAGCGTGGCCCGTCCCACGGCCGGGTACGTCGACCTCTCCATCGACCGGGGCGATCAGCGCAGCCGCGAGGTGGTCATCGAAAACGACGGCCTGCGGTCTCTGGAGGGCGTCCGGCTGCGGCCTCCCCAGGAAATTGACTGGATGCATATCAACCTTCCGGTGGAGGACGACGGTTACGCCCACCTCCCCGACCTCGCCGTCGGCGACTCTTTCTCCTTCCAGGTTGTCTACCTGCCGTCCGACGACGTCGACCTCGGTTTCTACGACGACGTGATCCTGGTCACCGGCGATAACGCGGTGGGGGATTTCGAGGTGAACCTCTTCGCCCAGATCACTTCCGATCTTGAGGGCGACGTTCTTTTCCAGGTGGAGAACATCGTCGAACAGGCCGTGCCCAACGCCTCCATCCGACTCCGCAGCACCACCAACAACATCGAGCGCGGTCCCTACCGCACCGATGCCGAGGGCGAGCTCCTGGTGGAGGATCTCCAGGAAGGGCAGTGGTCCTGGCAGGTCACCGCGTCGGGCCATTCCGGCCGGGCCGGTACGGTGGAGGTGGTGCCCGACCAGGTCGTGCCGGTCCAGCCCATCCTCGACCGAAGCCTGGTGACCGTCCGCTTCAACGTCGTGCCCGTGCCGTTTACCGACCGGTACGACATCGTGCTCGAGCAGACCTTCGAAACCCGGGTGCCCGCCCCGGTGCTGGTCATGACGCCGCCCATGCACGAGTTCGAAAACGTCGAGCCGGGCTTCGAGACCACCATTACCTACGAACTGCGGAACGAGGGCCTGATCAAGGTCAGTGACATCGATATTACCGGAACCAGCTCGGGAGTGCTGACCGTGCGGCCCCTGATCGAGTACATTCCGGAACTCGGCCCCGAGCAACGGGTGGAGATTCCGGCCCGTCTCCGGGTGGCGGAGGATTTCGGCGGGAACGGGGAACCCGAACCCACTGCGCTCGCCCTGGAAGCGGATGCGGGCAGCGATCCGGAGGCGGTCCCCCTGGTGCCAGGACTCGATACGTCCTGCGGGGCGACCAGTACCGCCGATTTTGCCGAGGGCATTCGCGCCATCGCCGACATGGCGGCCCAGGGCGAGTACGTCAGTCAGCGTACCGGAAATCTGGGTACGGCCGCCGCCGTCGGCCTGGCCGCGGCAAGCGGGATCATGGCCGCGCGGGATATTCCGACCAGTGTCCTCGACTTTGCCGAAATGGCCGGCCAGGCGCTGGGCGAGCTGATCGGCTGCGCCACGCAGTCGTTCTTCGGCGGAATGCCGGGTCCGGGAAGCCGTTCTTCAGGCCCGCCGGGGAGCCGGACGCCGTCTCCCTTCCAACAGGGCGGGGACGGGTGCTTTCCCGCGGGTACCGAGGTGCTCATGGCCGACGGCGCCCGCCGGCCCATCGAAACGATCACCCGCGGCGACCTCGTGCGCACCGGTACCGGCATCAACGGTGCCTACGCCGAGGTCAGCAAGGCCTACGAATTGGAATCGGAGAACCTGCGGCATCTGCGACTGGTGGCCGTCGGGGGGGAGGAAACCCGGGAGCTCCGGGTCACCGGCGAGCACCGACTCTGGGTCGACGGCGAAGGCTGGCGCTTTGTCGACTCCCTCGATGAAGGCGACTGGCTGACCGATTCCGAGCGCCGGTTCTGGCGCGTGGTGGCCAACGAGCGTATCGAGGGAACCCATACCGTTTACAATTTCCAGGTTACCGGAGAGCGGGCCTTCTTCGCTGACGGCATCCTCGCCGAGGACCTCTGCGGCGGCCTGTTTATCGACCTCGAAGGAGGACAGGAGGTGAGCGAACAATGAGTACGATAGCGTTTATGGTGGAATTTGGATTGCGAACCCTTGGCCGGGGAGTCGGAAAATGGTACCGGCGGCCCGGTTGGCTGGCGGTGCTGCTCGTCGCGTCCCCCCTGGCGGACGCCCAGCAACAGTTCCAGGGGTGGTGCGCGCAGGCGCGGATCGAGATCGAGCAGGAATTGACCCTGGAGCGTATCGGCTTCGAGGCGACCCTGGAGGTCACCAACAATGCGGGGGAAGACGCGATTACCGATTTCTTTGCCGAGCTGACCTTTAAAGATCCGGAGGACGGCAGCGATGCCTCGGACCTCTTTTTTGTCCGCGATCCCGAGCTGCAGTTTGTCAACCGGGTGGACGGCGACGGCGTCATCCAGCCCACCCGCACGGCCGTCATCCGCTGGTTCATCATCCCGACCATCGACGCCGGCGGGACCGATCCCCGGGGACGCGAATACCTGATCGGTTGCGACCTGGGCGGCAAACTCGGCGGGGTGGAGATTCCGAGGGAAAACATGTTCGCCCTCCCGGACACGATCACGGTCCGGCCCGAACCCCAGCTCGACATCACCTACTTCCTCCCCCGCGATGTCCAGGCCAACGATCCCTTCACCGACCGTGTGGAAAGCCCCGTTCCTTTCACCCTCGGGGTGCTGGTGCGCAACGTGGGCTATGGCACCGCGCGCGAGCTGCAGATCGATTCGCAGCAGCCGAAAATCGTCGACAACCAGCAGCAGCTTCCGCTGGTCGCCCAGCTCCTGGGCGCCCGCGTCATGGATTCGCCCCTCGACCGCGCCAGTCTCGTGGTCGATCTCGGCGACATCCCGCCCGGGGAGGCCCGCAAGGGGGCCTGGGACATGATCGTGTCGCTGTCCGGGGAGTTTGTCGATTTCAACGCCAGCTACACCCACGCCTCCGAACTCGGCGGCGAGGAGACCTCGGTCATCGTTTCCCTCGACGCCCACTTCCTGCTCCGCGAGGTTCTCAACGACCAGCCCGGCCGGGACGACGTGACCGATTTTCTGGCCGTGACCGACGATACCGAGAACCTGATCCCCGACGCCATGTACGAGAGCGAGGGGAACGTGGTGCCGGTCAACCACCTCCAGCAGGCCGAAGTCGTGCGGGACCTCGACCAGGACCGGACGGCGGTGGTCGGGGTGCAGACCGATTTTGAGAACTGGGGCTACATCCGGGTCGACGATCCGGGACAGGACCGCTACGACATCGACAAGGTGGTCCGCTCCGACGGGAAGGAGCTCAATCCTCACAATACCTGGACCAGCTACCGCTACGAGCGGCCGACCAACCGCCGTCTCGAGTACCTGCATGTTTTCGATTTCGTCGAACTGGGCCAGTACTACGAATACACCGTGCACTACGCCGCCACGGAAGAGGACACGGACCCGCCGGTGACCGGGATTTATTTTGCCGGCGACTACACGGTGGCCGACGACGGTACGGTCTACGTAACCCGCGACACGGATATTTACTTCATCGCCGAGGACGACAGCCCGGTCAGCATGTACTACCGGATCGACGGCGGCGACTTTCAGCCGGCCATTCCGTTCAGCCTGGACGAACCCGGCACCTACCTGATCGAGTACTACTCCGAGGACGCTTTCGGCAACGAAGAAGAGCTGAACGCCGCCACGGTGGTTCTGCCGGGGGCGGCCCCGGGCTTCGCCGAGTTCGATTCCGAGCCGATGGTGGTGACCCTGAGCGGCGACTCGCTTTCGGTGCGGCCGGACCGCGCCGCTATCGCCTTCGAGGCCGAGGCGGCTCCCGTGCCGCTCGAGGCGGTGGCCGAGGTGTACGCCGGGGTCGTGGCCTGGCCGGTGCTGGAGGGCGTGCCGCCGACGCCGACTCCCCGCGACCACGCCGAGATCGCGGTGTCGGGCGCCCACGCCGACTTTTACCGCTACCGCGTCGACGGCGGCGAGTGGTCGGAGGAACGGGCCGTATCCGATCCGCTGGTACTTGAGGACCTGTCCGGATCGGTGGCTCTCGAAGTGCTGGCCCGCCACCACAGCGGCCCCTACCTGCCCGAGGAGGAGGCCCTGGCGGTCTCCTGGACCGTGTCCGGGGACGCCCACGAGTTTGACCTGGCCGGCCTGCCGGCGACGCCCTCGCACGAGGAACGGCCGGTGATCACCGTCGAGGGTCCCGAGGACCTCGACCTGTTCCGCTGGACGCTGAACGAAAGCTTCTTCCGGCCCGAGGCCCCCGTCGGGGAGTCGTTCGAGCCGGGCCCGCTCGATCCGGGCGAACAGCGCCTCGACCTCTTAGGCGAGCGCGGCGGCGAATGGCAGTCGATCGACTCGCCGACCCGTTACACCTGGACCTACGATCCGTCCTACGGCTCCGACCTCGAGACTCTGACCCTTGTCCGAACCGAGTCGCTCGGCGATGTCGGCGGGCAGTCGGTGGTGTTCGAATGGGACGGACGCGACGATGACGGAATTCTCCTGCCCGAGGGCTGGTACACGGTGAAGGTGACCCTCTCCGACGGCGTCGGGCACGACCGTTTCGCCACGCGGCTGGTCCGGATCGGGAACCTGACCGCGGAGTCGGAACTCCTGGCGTCGGTTTCGGCCGCCGGTCGGCACCCGTCGGCCCGCGGCGGCCGCGCGGTCTGGCAGGCCCGCCCGGAAGGGCAATGGCGGATTTTTGCCGGTGACCTGACCGCTGAAAGTGGCGCGGCGGAGCTTCTCGACTCCGGCGAGCGGCCGCACACCGACGGGCGTTACGCCGTTTGGCAGAAACGCCGGTCCGACGGCGGCTGGGACATCTGGATGGCCGACCTCGAGGCCGGAACGGCACCCGAGCGGTTGACCGATGACGCCTCCCTGCGGCAGACCCGGCCGATCGTCGATTACCCGTGGGTCGTGTGGCAGAGCCGGCCGGCCGGAGACTCGTCGGCCCCGGAAATCCTCGTCGCCCGCGACCTGGAGACCGGCGAAACCGCCGAGGTCTACCCGGGACCCGCCGATCAGGTGGAGGCGGCGATTCACGCCGGACGTGTGGTCTGGCGCGACCAGCGCGACGTCGGGCCGGGCGAGATTTACTTTGCCGACCTGGAATCGGGAGAACGACGCCGGATCACCGGGATTATCGACGGCCAGTACCATCCGGCGATCTTCGGGCACTGGATCGTCTGGCAGGACACCCGCGACGGTGTGGTGCAGATTTCCGGCTTCGACCTGCTGCGCGACGAGGAACTCCGCCTGACCGACAGCGCCCACAATCAGACCCGGCCCTACCTCCAGGGGTACTGGATGATCGTGGAGGAGGACTCGGCCGGACCGGAGAGCGCCAACTTTGTCCTGCACAACCTGGAATCCGGCAATTCCGTGCCGCTGACCAATTCCCTGAGTGCCAAACGCCGCGCCGGCCTGGCCGGCGGCCACCTCGTGTGGGAAGAGGACTCCGGTGGCTCCACGGAAGTGCGCACGGCCGAATTGCCGGCCCTGCAGCCGGTCTTCCAAAACCGTAACGCGGTGGTGGTGACCGCCACCCTGGCCGACCGCTTCGGCGGGGCTTTCGCCCTCCTGGAGAGCTGGCGGCAAGCCGCCGGTGTGGAGAGCGTCAAACGGTATCACAGTTTGGCCCCGGAAGTGGTGACCGAGGTCGCGGTATGGGATGACGCGGCGGGCGCCCCCTCGGGCGAGGATTTTGCCCTCGTGGCCGGGGATTTCCTCTGGATGCGCTTCGACCAAAGCCGGCTCCTCGATCTCGGGGACCGGGCGAGGGAGGCCGTCGATTTCGAGGCCGGGATCAACGCCCTCGGGTACAGCGCGTTCCCGGCCGGCTACCGGGTCTCCGACCTGGTGGCCCAGATCGGTGGCGACAACGTGAATGCCGTCCGCCTCCTCGACGCTTACAGCGGACAGTGGCGCGCGGTGGAGGTGGAGGACGGGTCACTGGTGGGACCGGATTTCCCCATTCCCGAGGTCGCCCTCCTGTTGGTGGAACTCGCCGGGCCGGTAAGCGGATGGAAACCCGAATGAACCAAGGGAAACGAAGTATCATGAAGCCGAAGCTGAAAACGATTATTCTGAGCGGGATTGCCGGGTGCGGCCTGGCGCTCTCGCCGGGAACCGACGCCGTCACGGGAATGTCGCCGGCCGAACTGGCCGAGCGACTGGAATCCGCTTCGCCCCCACTCGTCGTCGACATCCGCGACAACCCGGAGTACCGCCGGGGACACCTTCCCGGCGCCATCAACATTCCGGGAAGCGTCCTTTTCAGCCGCCCGCTCCCGCGCAACCGCGAGATCGTGCTCTACGGCGATGGCCTGGGACGGGTTCTCGCCGCCGACTATGCCGACAATCTCCGCGACGGCCGCACCGCCCGCACGCTTCGCGGCGGCCTTGCCGGTTGGGAGTCGGCCGGGTTATCCATTACCGGGGCGTCGGGCCTGCGAACGGATTCCGTTCCCGGGATCACCTATCAACAACTCACCGCCGCCCAGGGCAGCGGGGTGACCCTGGTGGACCTGCGCCGGGAACCGTCGGGGCCGCAGGCGGCGCCGCTCGAGGAGAGCGGGGACGAGCCGGAACTGACCGATCTCGCCGCGGCTTTTCCGGAGGCCCGCGTCGTGCGCAGCGGCGAAACCGTGCCGCCGCATGCCGCACTGGCGGCCGGGGACCAGGAATCGGCCGGTGAGCCATCCGGGGACGACCTGCTGGTCCTGATCGACCGGGGTGACGGTCGGGCGGAGGAGAAAGCCCGCCAGCTCCGCGCCGCCGGAAACCGCCGCGTGGTGGTGCTGGTGGGCGGGGAAACCATTCTCCGGCACGAAGGGCGGCCCGGTCTGGAACGGCTTTCGTCGCCCATGCGGCCGATCGATGGCTGGGATCACGAACAGGAAGGAGACCATCCATGAGCCGGTTTCGCCACCTAGTTTTCGGGGGCCTTCTTTCCGGATTGGCCGCCTCCCTTGCCTGGGCCGACGATGTCCCGACCGTTCACCTCGTTCACCCGACGCCCGACGGCTTCACGGTGTTCTGGGAAAACGACGGGCCGGCGGACGAGCCCGGTATCCGTGTTTTTGCCGACGAAGCCGGAAGCGAAGAAGTGACCGCTTCCCTGCGCCGGGAGTTGCTTCCACAGGCCGTCCCGTTTTTCCGCGGTTCCATGGATCGTGCCGCCCGCGCGGCCCGGACCGATTTTGTCGCCGGCGTTCGCGACCGCGGGCTGGCCGCGGTGCGCGTGTCCGGGGGCGAACCGGATACCCGGTACTACGTTCAAGTCGAATCGGCCGACGGAACCTTCGCCCCCCAGGACCCCCCCCTTCCGGGAATCCGGACCGCCTGGGCCACCGGCTTCGTGACCGAATCCCGGCAGGTGATCGTGCGTTTCTCCGAGGACTCTTACGGGGCCGTGGCCCTGCTGGAAGCCGAAGGTGCCGCCGCGCCCTTGTTTGCCGTGGTGGGCGACGTCGCCGGGCAACGCGAGGCCCGCTTCAACCTGGACCAGCTCGTCGACGCCGGAACCGGCGAAACCCTTCAGCCGGACGACCTGCTCCCCCTCACCGTTCACTTCTTCCCCGGCGAAAGCCTGCACCAGACGACCGGCAGCTCGGTCGACTACACCGGCGTCTTCCGCGTAGCCGGCGCGGTATCGCGGGATTTTGTGGTCGATCCCGACGTCGACGTCGCGTGGTTCGCGTTCGAGCCCGTGGCCGACCAGATGGCCGGGCAGCCGTTCGAAATCACCGTCACCGCCCGAACCGCCGCCGGCGATCTTGCCGAATCGTTTTCCGGAAGCGTGATGCTGGAAGTCGAAAACGGCGCGGAGAACCCCGGCGCCACCGAGGCGTTCGAAGCCGGCGTGCTCGACGGCCACCTGGTCACGATCGGCAGTACCGGTGATTACCGGCTGACGGCGCAGGATCCCGATTCCGGGGCTGCCGGGCAGAGCAACGCGTTTGTTGTGACCACGGACTGGGAGAACTGGCTGGCGCTGCACACCGAACCCGACGACCTGGAGGACTCCCTTCGGGAGCAGCGGCGGGCCGATCCCGACGGCACCGGGGTGCCGCGCCTCATGCAGTACGCCTTCGACATCGACGGCGCCCCGTCGGGATCGCCGGTGGAGGAGGGGATCGACGAGGACGACGGCGAGCGCTACCTGACCGTTTCCTTCCGCCGCCTCCAGTACGCCCCCGATGTGCGCTACCTGGTCATGGGCAGCGGCTCCCTCGACGGTTGGGAGGTGGTCGATGTGATTCATCCCGGCTCTCCCGAGTGGGTCACGGCCCGGGACAATCGTGCCATCGGTCAGGACGAGGCCCGCTTTCTCCGCGTCGGTATCGCCGCAGGCGATACCTTCGGCTTCTGGCAAAGCGGTGAGTACGGGATCGATGCGCTCAATGATCCGGCGATCAGCGCTCCCGACGCCGACCCGGGCGACTACGGGGTGACCAACCTGGAACGCTACGCCCTGGGCATGAGCGGGCCGGAGCCGGAGCTCGAACGGTTGCCGAGCCGGCGCACAGTGACCGTGGACGGCGAGGAGTACCAGGAGATCCTTTTCGAACGCCTGCCCGCCGGCGAGGACGTCCGGTACATCGTCGAGGTCACCTCGGATTTTCCCAACTGGCAGATCATCGACGAATTCGGGCCGGGCGAACCGACCGAACAGGTGGTCCGCGATACGGAACCGGTCCCGGACGAGGGGTATCGCATCATTCGCGTGCGAATTGAATCCGATGAATAAACGGAATCCTTGATCAACCACCGCTGTTTGAACAGGTGTAGTATGAATACGATGCAAAAACTTTTTTCGTTGAACCGTTCCCTCGCCGCGGCCGCGGTCCTGGCCTTTCCGTTATCGACGACGCCGGGTTTGGCGTCCGTGGTTGTGGGTGACCCCTCGGACTACGAAAGCCGTCGGCAGCAGATCGAGGGATCCCCCTCCACCGTGAGTTCGGGTGCGGGCGACGCGCAGGAGTTGCGAGTTTCCGCGGAGGCGCTGGGCGGTTTCCTCCTCGAGGAGGCGCGGCCCATCTTCCAGTTCGACCTTTCCCTGCTGGCGGAACCCCCGGCATCGGGAACTTTTTCCACCGAGCTGCTCTCGCGGGAATCGAACCTCCCCTTTGGCATCGAAATATGGGGAACCGATGCCACGCGGGACGGACCGTTGGCCGCGGAAGATTCCGGCGCGGCCGGTCAGTTCGCCTCCGGTAGCTACGTGCCGGCCCGCATGGGCGGCGGCATTCTGCTGGACGAAAACACCGCGGCCGGAACGGTGTCCGCCGATATCACCGACTACCTGACCGAGCGTTACGACGAATACCTCGCCGGGGGGGATTCCTGGATCTATCTGCGCCTGCAGCCGCAGAGCTCATGGTCGCCGGACGACAACATTCAGGCGGCATTCGCCTTTGCTTCAGCCGATCACCCGACGGCCGCTTTTCATCCGCGGATCGAGACCGTGGCCATTCCGGAGCCGGCTGCCGCCGGGTTGCTGGCGGCGGGGGCCGCGCTCGGGTGGCTGATCGTACGGCGGCGATTGTCCGGGTCCCGAGGATGACCCGCGGGAGGCCGAAGAAGCCCCGTCCAACCGGGGCGGGCTTTCCTGCTGATGAGTTTCGACCCGCTACCTCAGGTGGCGGTCGGCAAAATTCAGGTACTGTTCCCAGTCGTATTCGGTGATGCTGTGACCGCCCTCCCGCAGGTGGTAACCGATGGTGTGACCGACGGGCGTGTTGGGAGCGGGGAGCTCGTCGACCCCGAGTCCGTCGAGGCCCAGGAGCCGGTAGACCGGTTCGGCGTGTTTGGCGGAGAGGAATTCGCCCTTCGGGTCCGCCCAGAGGTCCTCGGTGGCACTCGCCACATAAACCGGCCGCGGGGCCGCCAGGGCGATCAGCTGGTGCTGGTCGACGGGAAGGGCGTCCTCGTCATCGTTGTAGTCGCGGAAATTCAGGCAGAACCAGTGCGGGAAGTTGGTGTTGATCCGCCGGACGGTTTCGCCGAAGCGACGGCGGCTCAGGGCCGCACCGCCGCAACCCGAGTTGTTGGAAATCACGATGGCGAAGCGTTCGTCCTCCGCTCCCGCCCAAAGAGCGGTTTTTCCCAGCCTGGAGTGGCCGAGCACCGAGACCCGGGCGGCGTCGACAGCGTCGGCGGTTTCAAAATAATCCAGCGCCCGGCTCAGGCCCCAGGCCCAGGCGGCGATGGCGCCCCATTCGTCCTTCCCGCGCTCGTTCCGCCCCTCCTTCTCGCGGAAATAAGCGGTGACGGCTGAGTCCGCCTCAAGGCCGTCCGCCCGGTCCGGAACGAGATCACCGCAGTAGATGGTGGCGAGGGCATAACCGCGATCGATGATGGTTTCCACCGGCCAGCGATCGGCGCGCACGCCCCGGGATGCTTCGGTGGCCCGGTTGTCGACGACGCCCATGGAACGGTTCGAACGCATCCACCGGGTGGAGAGCGTGATGCCAGGATCGGCGTGAGCGGTGTGGTTGCCGAAGAAATTGAGACCGAGAAAGGCCGGGACCGGTCCGTCCGCGCCGTTCGGTACGTAGAGCAGGATTTCCATGGAGGGGTCGTCGCGCCCCTCGGCGAAACGCACCGTTATTTCCCGGCGGGTCGCCTTGCCGCCGAGAGCTTCCGTGTCCTCCGAGCGAATCTCGAAGCGCATGCCTTCGGGCGCGGCCGGCTGGCGGCCGTAGACATGCTCCCGGAAGAGTTCCATGAGTTCCGGGCGCCGTTTTTCCGACCACGCGCGCGGATCCTCCACCGCGTCCCCGTTCTCCAGGCGAAGCGGATCGGGGAGGGTGTATTCGGGAACCCGGGATTCGTCGTAATTAAAACCGTCAGGGCGGTGCTGGGCGGATAGTGTGCTCATAATCAGGGCCGGTACGGCCGCGCAGAGCACCGCCCGGAAGGGGAATTGAGGTCGTTTCATGAGGGGAGCAGGTTAGAGGAGAGGTGCGATGGCTGTCCATGCCGAAGTGGGGTTTCCTGGAACGACGTCCCCTCCGGGGAAAAGTTTTGGTCGATTGAAAAATAAGGCATTGACACTCCGGCCGAACCTGTAGACTTTTGGTTCTTTTTCCACCCATGAAGACGTATTTAGCCAAGCAAGGTGACATTCAACGCAAGTGGTACGTGGTCGATGCCTCCGGCATGGTGCTGGGCCGTCTTGCCGTCAAGGTTGCCAACATCCTGCGGGGCCGGCACAAGCCCACGTTCACGCCGCAGACCGATACGGGGGATTTTGTCGTGGTAATCAATGCCGACAAGGTTGCGCTCACCGGTAAAAAAGAGGAACAGAAACAGTACATGTCCTATTCCGGGTATGTCGGCGGCGAGCGTTATCGGTCGGTGGCTGACGTGCGGGAGCAGCGTCCCGAGTTTATCGTTCAGCACGCGGTCAAGGGAATGCTCCCCCGCAATCGCCTGGCCCGTCAGATGCTGAAGAAGCTTAAGGTTTACGGGGGACCCGATCACCCGCACAAAGCCCAGCAGGTGGAAAAACTTAGTCTGAAATAACGAGTATGAGCGAGACCAGCACAGTTTTTGTCGCAACCGGCCGCCGGAAAACCGCTTCCGCGCGGGTCCGCCTGAACCCGGGTTCCGGGAATTTTACGATCAACGGGCGTTCTCCGGACGCCTATTTCAAAGGTGAACAATGCCTGAAGCAGGCGTTGCAGCCGCTCGATACGGTCGATTTCCGGGACAAGGTGGACGTTGCCGCCCGCGTAACCGGCGGCGGCATCAACGGGCAGGCCGTTGCCGTGGCGCACGGCATTGCCCGGGCTCTGCTCAAGCTCGATCCCGAGCTGCGGGTAGCCCTTAAGCGTGCCGGACACCTCATGCGCGACCCGCGCGAGAAGGAGCGCAAGAAGTCCGGTCAGCCCGGCGCCCGCAAGCGCTTCCAGTTCTCCAAGCGTTAATCCTTTTCCGCCCGCCTCGGCAGGATCCGTCCTGACGGGGCGGCGCATCCTCCTATTCTGCCATGAAAGCGGGCATCGTCGGGGCTTCGGGGTACATTGGCGAGATTCTGGTTCAGCTGCTCGCCCGCCATCCGCGTGTCCGCATCCATCGGATTACCTCGCGCCAGCACGCGGGCAAGCCCGTGGCGGAGGTCATCCCGAATCTTCGCGGGCGCATGGGCGAGCTCGCCTTTACCGACTCCGATGCCGATGCCCTGGCGGCCGATGCGGAAACGGAGCTTTATTTTCTCGCTCTTCCCCACGGGGTGGCGGCTTCCTTTGCCCGGCCGCTGGTGGCCGCGGGCAAGAAGGTCATCGACCTGAGCGCGGATTTTCGGCTCGCTTCGCCCGAGAACTATAGCCGGTATTACGGAGAGGAACATCCCGATCCCGGGCTGCTCGCCCGGTCCGCCTACGTGCTCCCGGAGTTGATGCCGTTGGCGTCGTGGAAGGAATCACCGCTTATCGCCTGCCCGGGCTGTTATCCGACCAGTATCCTGATGCCGCTCATGCCCCTCCTGCGGGCGGGACGGCTGAGGGGCCACGGTGTTGTTATCTCCTCGTTCAGCGGCGTCAGTGGGGCGGGCAAGAAACTGGTCGAGGATTACCTTTTCTGCGAGCGCGCCGAGAGTGCCAAAGCCTACGGCATCCCGCGCCACCGCCATCTCTCGGAGATCGAGGAGCAACTGGGGGAAGCCGCCGGAGGCCCCGTGGTGGTCCAATTCACCCCCCACCTCGCGCCCATGAAGTGCGGGATCGCCACCACCATCGTGGTACCGGCCGGAGAAACCTCCCTCGACGCGGTCTATGAATGCTGGCACGAGGTTTTTGCGGACAAACCCTTCGTGCAGGTGCTCCCTTCCGGCCGGACTCCGGATACCCGCCACGTCACCGGCACCAACCGGATCGACATGTCCGCCGTTTACGACGAGCGCACCGGCAACTTTGTCATCACCACGGCCGAAGACAATCTCATGAAGGGAGCCGGAGGCCAGGCGGTGCAGATCATGAACCTCTGGTGCGGCTTCGGGGAAACCGACGGACTGTGGTGACGGGCGGGCGAAATTGACACCGGCGGCGCGAAGTGATGGGCGGCGAATCGCGCTTTCTCCCGCCTACGGATTTTACCATGAAAGAACTGCTGATCGAAGAGGATTCCCCCGGGCTGACCGACGTGCCGGGCTTCCGGGTGTCCGGTGTGGCCTGTGATATCCGGGAACTGGGAAACGATCGCCTCGACCTGGCGCTGGTGGCCTCGACCGAGCCGTGCGCCGCCGCCGCGGTGTTCACGCGCAACCGCGTCCGGGCCGCACCCGTGGACCTGTCTCGAGAACTTTTGGGCCGCGGTGACGCTTTTTTCGGGATCGTTGCCAACAGCGGCAACGCCAACGCCTGTACCGGTGGACAGGGAATGACGGATGCCAAGACCATGGGCCGCCTCGCGGAACAGGGGATTGGCGCACCGCCGGGCTCGGTTTTCGTTTGCTCGACCGGGCGTATCGGACGGGCCCTTCCCATGGACCGGGTCGAGGCCGGAATCCGGGAAGCCGCCGGGAGTCTGGCCGCCACGCCGGAGCAGGGCGCGCGCGCGGCCGACGCCATTCTGACGTCGGATACCTGCCGCAAGACGGTTACCGTGCGCTTCGACTACGGCGGGAAAACCGTGACGGTCGCCGGCATGGCCAAGGGTGCCGGAATGATCGAACCGAACATGGCGACCATGCTGGCTTTCATCGGGACCGATATGGCCGCCCCGGCTCCCGTGCTCCAGGAAATGCTGTCGGCCGGCGTCGCGGAGAGTTACAACGCGATCACAGTCGACGGGGACATGAGCACCAACGACACCGTGATTCTTCTGGCCAACGGGAAATCGGGTGTCGCCCTCGCCGAGGGAGAGGGGGAACTAGCCGGCAAGTTTCGCCAAGCCCTACGGAAGGTAAACGACGTCCTGGCGGAAAAGATTGTATCCGACGGCGAGAAGATCACCAAGGTGGTGGAGGTCCTGGTGACCGGGGCGACGGGTGCCGCCGATGCGGAAAAGGTGGCGCGCACAATCGGAAACTCGCTTCTGGTCAAGAGCTCGTGGTACGGCGAAGATCCCAATTGGGGGCGCCTCGCGTCCGCCGCCGGCGCCTCCGGCGCGGTTTTTGATCCGGATCGCCTCGATCTTTATTACAACGACGTCCCCGTCCTGGCCGCCGGCACGCCCCGGCGGGAGAACGAGGCCCGCTGGCGGGACATCGTCCGCGCGAAACGGTTTACCGTGCGCCTCGACCTCAACGCCGGCGAAGGCCGGTTTCGTCTGCTCGCAACGGATTTGACGGAGGGCTACGTCGCGTTCAACAAAACGGAATAGATCCTTTTCCCCACCGCGATCGCCGGCCGGTTTGAACGGGAACCGGGCTCGGCTCTTCCTGCGGCCACGTAACCCGGTACGGCCCGCACCATCCGGCCCCGACGCCCGCGGTCGAATCGGAGGCCGGGCGATTTTCTCCTCGCAGGCCGTAAGCCCTTTCCCTAGGTTCTGCCTTTTAAATCATGTCGAAGCAGCCGGAAATCAATGTAGACGAACTCATTGCCAAAGCGCGGGTTCTGCTCGAGGCCCTGCCCTACATCCAGCGTTTCAAGGGGTCGACCTTTGTCGTCAAGTACGGGGGGAGTTTCATGGATGATCCCGATCCCGAAGTGCGTTCGAGGCTGGCGGTGGACATCGTGTTTCTCGCCTCCGTCGGGATTAACGTGGTGGTGGTTCATGGCGGGGGCAAAGCCATATCGCGGGCCATGGAAATGGCCGGCCTGGAGCCGGCTTTCAACAACGGTCTGCGGGTGACCGACCGCGAGACGATCGGGGTGGTTCGGAAAACTCTCAATGACGTGGTCAATTTCGACATCTGTGAAATGATCCGGGCGCGGAAGGGCGGACCCCAGGGCATCCCGGGTCAGTCCCTCATGCATTGCCGCAAGCTGACCGAGGACGACGAGGGTCGTCCGGTCGACCTCGGGTACGTCGGTGAAGTGACCGAGGTGAAGATCAAACTGATCAAAAAGGCCCTGGCCGAAGGCCGGATTCCGGTTATTTCCCCGCTGGCCACGGACGAGCGGGGTCAGGTTTACAACGTGAATGCCGACCTCGCCGCCGCCCGGGTGGCCGGCGCGCTGAGGGCGCGGCGACTCGTTTTTATGAGCGATGTGCCGGGACTCCTCTCGGATCCGGACGATTCGTCATCGCTTATTTCCACCCTCCAGGTCGGCCAGGTGGACGAATTGAAGCGCAGCGGGACCATCGGCAGGGGCATGCGACCGAAGGTCAACGCCGCGGTCCGCGCCCTGGGAGAAGGGGTCCAGCGGGTTCACTTTATCGACGGCCGGATGCCCCACAGCCTGCTGCTGGAAATTTTCACCGACAAGGGCGTGGGCACGGAGATTGTCCATTAATAAACCAGCCATGCACGATACCCATCACGAGAATACCGCGGAGCTCTACGATTCGTATGTGCTCGGGAATTACGGAAAACCGCAACTGACCCTGGTGCGGGGCGACGGGGTATACGTCTGGGATGACGAGGGCAACCGGTATCTCGATTTCGGGTCCGGGATCGCGGTCAGCGCCCTCGGGCATGCCCACCCGGCATGGGTGGCGGCAGTGCGCGAGCAACTGCACCGCCTGACCCACGCGAGCAACCTGTACCGCAATCGCAACCAGGGCCGGCTGGCCAAAACCCTGGCCGCGAAGTGCGGGCCGGGCCGGGTCTTTTTTTGCAACAGCGGCGCCGAAGCCAACGAGGCCCTGATTAAACTCTCCCGCTTGCACGGCAATCGCAAGGCCGGCCGGGAGGGTACGTGCTTCAAGGTGGTGGCGGCGGAAAACGGTTTTCACGGACGCACCTTCGGGGGCATGAGCGCCACCGCTCAGGAAAAGATCCGCCAGGGGTTCGCGCCGCTGGTGCCGGGATTTGCTTTCGGGAAACTCAACGACCTGGAGAGTTTTGAGCGGCTGGTCGACGACGAGACTTCGGCCGTATTCCTGGAGACGATACAGGGCGAAGGCGGTATCCATCCCTGCACGGCCGGGTTTCTCCGGGGCATCCGGGACCTGTGCGACCGGAAGGGCGTTCTCATGATCCTCGATGAGGTGCAGTGCGGCGTCGGGCGGACGGGGCGCTTTTTCGCCTACGAGAAAGCCGGCATCCAGCCCGATGCCATTGGCATGGCCAAGGGTTTGGGCAGCGGGTTTCCCATCGGGGCGGTGTGGGTGCACGAGCGTTATGCCGGACTCTTTACACCCGGTTCCCACGGCACCACTTTCGGCGGCACGCCGCTGGCCTGCGCGGCCGGGCTGGCCACGCTGTATGTCATCGAGCGCGACGACCTCATGGGGAACGTGCGGGAAAACGCCCCCGGCTGGATGGAGGAACTCGAAGCGGTCCGGGCGGCGTGTCCGGCGAAACTGCTTTCGGTGCGCGGCGAAGGTTACATGGTCGGGCTGCAACTGGCCTCCGACCCCCTCCCGGTGGCCGCGGCAATGCGGCGCCACGGAATGCTGACGGTACCGGCTTCCGGTAATGTAATCCGGCTTCTCCCTCCATTGATCGCCCGGAAGGACGATCTCTCCCGTGCGGTGGAGATCGTCCGGAGCGCTCTGGCCGAGACCGGGTAAATCACGTGTGTGATGGAACCCTCCAAGCCCCGTTTTAAGAGACCTTTCTTCACGCGGACCGTCGTGCCCATGCGGTACGTGGTTCTCTGCCTGGTCGTGCTCGCGGGTCTGGTGGTTTATTTTGTCGGTATCGACTGGGATTTTGAGGATTTCCTTTTTCGGGTCCGGGATCTCGGGCCGGTCCCGTTTTTTCTCGCCCTTACACTTTTGCCCGCGATCGGTTTTCCCACCACGCCGTTTTTCCTGCTCGCCGGGGCGGCCTTCGGTGTCTGGATCAGCGTGGTCGGGTCTATCCTCGCCCAGGGACTCAATCTCATTCTCTGCTACTGGCTCGCCACCCGCTACCTGCGCGGTTTCCTCGAACGCCTGATTTCCCGGACCCGCTATCGCATTCCCCAGGTCAAAAAGGAGCATTTTGTCAAAGTCACCCTGCTGATCAAAATCACCCCGGGCCCGCCCAATTTTCTCAAGACCTACATCCTCGGCCTGGCCGGGATTCCATTCGGTATTTTTTTTCTCATCTCCCTGCCGACTTCCGTCGGCTACGGCATCGGGATCATCGTGGTGGGGGATTCCCTCCTCGAGGGCAATACCGGCCAGGCCATTCTCGGGGTCGGGATCCTCGTGGTGCTGGGAGTCGGACTGAAGATGCTGCGGGACTACCTTTTGCGGCGCAAGGTGACCCGTGCCTCCCCCGGTCCGGCGGATTAGTCCGAATGGCACTCATATAGCCCTCCATCGGGATCGACAGAGCGAAGCGGAGATGGCGGAGCAAATCGGTATCGATATCGGTATCGAAAATTAGCCAACACAGTTTCTATCAATTATTTCAATAGCGATCGCGATTTCGATTTCGATTTTGATATTGAATAGAAAGATCCTTAACCGAGTAGCATTCGGATTAGTCCCTTATTCGTGAAATCCTGCGCGAAACACCCAAAATATTCCGAGAGGTGTCCGCCACGTAGCGCACCGGTTCCGCCGGGTTGGGGGATGTCGCAGGGAATCGACCGGATTCGGCGTTGACAAGGCTTGTCTTTCCTACCGTCGGATGCGACGTTTTCCGGATAGTTAACGAAGATGAAGCGGTCCCGGTACCTGGCGGCCGGCTCCAGGAAAAATTGATCAATGGCTCAAAATCGACCCAGCCTTTGCCGAAACTGCGGAAAACTCATGGGTACCGCGGACGAATGTCCCTACTGCGGCGCACGCCGGGGGTCCCCCGCCGGCTACGCCCGCTCGTGGTGGCGAACGCTGTCCGACCCCAACCGGCCGCTGAGTTACGTCATCATGATCGCTATCGGGGTGATGTTCGCGCTGACGGTGGTGCTGGCCGGTGCGTTTTTCGGGCCGGAGGGGGCGCTGGAGGCATTGCTCCGCCCCCACCGTCCGGAACTCCTCGACCGGGTGATTCTTCCCATGGGCCTCACGGGGTCCTTCGTCTTCACCCACGGCATTTGGTGGGCGGTGTTCACCTCGATTTTTTCCCATCTCGGCATCATTCACCTCGGGTTCAACCTTTACGTCCTTTATATCCTGGGTCCGCTGCTCGAGCGTTCGGTCAGCCGTTCCACTTTCTGGTCGATTTTTGTCCTGTCCGGGGCCGGCGGGGCGACGCTAACCGCCATGATGGGCAACCTCGCCGCCGGCGCCTCCGGGGCCATCATGGGTGTTCTCGGGGCGTCCCTCGCGCTCGGTTACCTGTCGGGACGGGACTGGAACGACCAGGTCATGCAGACGCTTTTGCGCTGGGCGATCCTGATCTTTGTTTTCGGGTTTGCGGTCAACCTCATGGGCGCGGGGATTCGTATCGACAACTGGGGGCATTTCGGGGGCTTTGTCACCGGCGGGGTTCTTATCTTCGTCTGGACCCAGGTGAAGAACAACCCCACCTTCCGGGACACGGTTTCACCCATTCTCGGCTGGGCCCTTCTCGCGTTGGTGGTGGTCGCGTTTCTCCGGTCGTGGTCGTACTTTTTCTTCGCCGCCGGTTGATCGGGTGGGGTATTTCCGGGTGACCGTGTGGCGCGGCCGCGATGCCCGCTTTACGGTATCCGTTCCAGCAAACTCGCTTTGTTCGATTGCAGGGCCGGCGCGGTTATGCCTTCCAGCAGGGCGGCGGCGGCCTTCGGTTCGCCCCGCAACAGGTGAATATTGGCCCGTTGGAGCTGGACGGTCTGACGCTCGATTCCCGGACGCAACTCCGATTCCAGGGTCCGCCAGGCTTCCAGCGCCCCCTCCCAGTCCGGTTCGCCCAGATCGTAGTAGGACTCGGCGTAACGGTAGGCATAGGCGACTTCTCCGGATCCGTGCCGGACCGCTTTGCGGAAGGCCTCCTGCATTTGTTCGTCCAGCACCTCCGGTTCGTACATCTCCCGTTCGAGGAACGCGTGCCGGTATTCGGCCAGGAGATTCCCGAGCTGGTAGTAGTAGAGCGGTTCCTCCGGCTCAAGCTCGATGGCTTTCAGGAAATAGGGGAGGGCGTTGACCGGACGTTCGTTTTCCACCATATAGTTGCCGAGCTGATTCTGCACCACCGGAATCTCCGGGTCGAGTTCGTCCGCCCGCATGAACATGCGGCTGGCGATTCGCGTTTCCCCCGCGCGGTCCAGCATCAGCCCGTAGGCGACGTAGCCGGGGGCGTAGTCGGGATTGTCGGCCAGGAACACCTCGTACTCGCGTACCAGGTCCTGGAATCCCTGCTGTACCTGCTCGACGTTGTACCTGCCGTCCGATTGGCGTGCGTGCTCCAGGACACGCTCTTCCTGGCGCACGAGTTGCTGCAGGTTGCGGAAGGCCAGCGTCCGGGTCGGGTCGTCGTCGGATGCGGCCGCCGCCGGCGCCGCCGTAGGTGCCAGCAAAAGGAGCGCGACGAGCATGCAGGTTCCCGGAATCGTTCGCATAAGGTTTTGGATTATCCAGATTCCGTTTTGGTTCCGGATGTCGGCGTTTTCAAATCAAAAAGCCGTCCCTCATGTCGGGTGGCGCCCCGTCCCTCAGCCGGCCGGCACCGGCACCACCTTCGGAATAACGTTGAGTTTGCGGTCCGAAGGGTTTGGAATAAGGTGAAGACGTTATGACCGCGGACGATGCCATGAATGCCCACTTTTCCCTGGCCGGGAATCACCGCCGTGGCGTTCGCCGGCTCTGCCGTCCAACCCTCCCTCCTGGGCCGGAGGATATTCGCTGGCGCTTCGCTCTCCGGCGCCGTAAAGAGGAGCCCGCCGTGCCGCCCTCGGAGGTGCCCGATTACGAGGCCGCTACCGTTCCGCCCGATGTGGAACGCCTGCGAAACCCGCCCGATCGGAAGCGCTTTCAGATTACCTGGATCGGCCACGCCACGTTCCTGGTTCAAGTCGGAGGCAAAAACCTCCTGACCGACCCCATCTACAGCGAGTGCTGTTCGCCGGTCTACCTGCCGAACCTGAAACGGGTGGCGCCGCCCGGGGTGCCGTTCGAAGCCTTGCCGGCCATCGACGGGGTGCTGATCAGCCACGACCACTACGACCACCTGGACCGGCGCACCATTCGCCGGCTCGGGGACGAGCCCCATTATTTTTTCCCCCTCGGCATCACCAACTGGTTCGAACGCATGGGGTATCGCAACTGTCACGAAGCCGACTGGGGACAGACTTTGCCGTTCGACGACCTGAAAATCCATTGTGTCCCCGCCCAGCATTTTTCCGGCCGCGGGGTTTTCGACCGCAACCGGACGTTGTGGTGCGGGTGGGTCATCGAGTACGCCGGTCGCAAACTCTACTTCGCGGGCGATTCCGGCTACTCACCGCTGTTCGTTGATATCGGGCGGGACTACGGCCCGATCGACTGTGCCCTGATCCCCATCGGCGCCTACAGTCCCAGGTGGTTTATGCACCCGGTGCACGTCGACCCCCGCGAGGCGGTCAGGATTCATCGCGATGTCCGCGCACGCCAGTCGATCGCCTCCCACTGGGGCACCTTCCGCCTGACCGACGAACCCCTCGCCGAACCCCCCATCTACCTCAAAAAAGTCCTCTATGAAGAGGGCATTTCCCAGAATGAATTCGTCTCCCTCCGTTTCGGCGAAACCATGATTATTTAAACGGCCGCCTGCGGCCGTTTTTCCGGTGCTATCATAGCACCATCCGCTTGTAATACCCACCCCCCAAAAAAAACCAGAAAGTATCCTGCCCATGATCGACCAGGAAGTCATCCTCATCGCCAACGGCGACCTTCGCCTTTCCGCCAACCGCAACGGCCAGGAGGCGCAGGCGGCAATGGAGAAGGCGCTCGTCGCGGCCTTCGCCCGGGAGGGGGTAACGGTCAAACGGGGACATCCCTACGACCCGGTGCGGGAACACGGGTTTATCGACAGCCAGAAACACGGGATGGACGTCTTTCGTTCCATCCCCGGCGACGCCCCCCTGGTGGTGGCCGAGGCCGTGTGGCAGTACAGCCATCACATCCTGCACGGACTCTACCGGCACCGCGGCCCCATTCTGACCGTCGCCAACTGGAGCGGCACCTGGCCGGGCCTGGTGGGGCTCCTCAATCTCAATGCCTCCCTCACCAAGGCGGGGATCGAGTACAGCACCCTTTGGAGTGAGGACTTCACCGACCGGTTTTTCCGGGAGGGCCTCCGAGGCTGGCTGCAGGCCGGTCGGATCGCCCACGACCGCTCCCATGTGAGGACTTACGGCGGGGTACCCCGTGGCGCGGAAGCCACCGGCATCGCGTTCGCCCGGGAACTGCGCGAACGCAAGGCGATCATGGGCATCTTCGACGAGGGGTGCATGGGGATGTACAATGCCATTATCCCCGACGAGCTCCTTCACCCGCTCGGGGTTTTCAAGGAACGGCTCAGTCAGTCGACCCTGTACGCGCGCATGCAGGACGTGACCGACGCCGAGGCGCGCTGGGTTTACGAATGGCTGCGGGAACAGGGCATGCGGTTCGAACTCGGGCGGGACGAAGAGACCGAGCTCACCGAAAACCAGGTGCTTGACCAGTGCCGCATGTACGTCGCCGCCCTGAGGCTGGCCGACGAATTCGGCTGCGATACCATCGGCATCCAGTACCAGCAGGGCCTCAAGGATCTCGCCCCGGCCTCCGACCTGGCGGAGGGCCTGCTCAACAACCGGCAACGACCCCCGGTCTGTCGCGAGGACAGCGACGGGGAGCTTTTTCCCGGGGAGGCGCTCCCCCATTTCAACGAAGTCGATGAATGCGCCGGGCTCGATGCCCTGGTGACCTATCGCCTCTGGCGCCGGCTCGGCTATCCCCCGGAAACCACCCTTCACGACCTCCGCTGGGGACGGCATTTTCACGGCGACGGCATCGACGACTTTGTCTGGGTGTTTCTCATTTCCGGGGCCGCGCCTCCGGCCCACTTTATCGACGGTTACCGCGGCGCGGTCAGTGAACGGCAGCCCCCCATGTACTTTCCCCGGGGGGGCGGAACCCTCAAGGGGGTGAGCAAACCGGGCCCCATCGTCTGGAGCCGCGTCTACATCCAGAGCGACCGTCTCAAGTATGACACCGGCCTGGGCGAGGTCGTCGCGCTCCCCGCCCGGGAAACCGAGGAACGATGGCGCCTCACCACCCCACAATGGCCCATTATGCACGCCGTGCTCAAAGGCATCACCCGCGATCAGATGATGGACCGCCACAAGTCGAATCACATCCAGGTCGTTTACGCGCCGGACGAAACCCGCGCCCGCAACGGCCTCTACGCCAAGGCCGCCGCCATGAAGGAGCTCGGGTTGGAGGTTTTCTTCTGCGGGAAAACCTGAATTTCCTCAGGTCGGGGAAAGACGTCGGGCGTACGACAACCAGGAGCCCGGCGATTCCGGCCCCGGGGTATCCGAGGCGAACTATTCCCCCGTCCGGTCCGCGTGAACCTTGTGGTCCTTCCAGTAACGCTTGCGCAACTCCCGCGGCGAACAGCCGTATTGCCGCTTGATCAAACGCGAAAAATGGAAGGGGGTCCGGAAGCCGCAGCGGTCGGCGATCTCGCTGATGTTGAGGCCCGTTTCCGCCAATAGCCGGAACCCCTCCCGCACCCGGAATGCCCACAGGTATTCGATCGGACTCTGGCGAACATTCCGGCGGAAAAGGCGTCCCAGGTGCTGGGCGGTGACGCCGCCGGCGGCCGCCAGTTCGGCCAGGGTGAGAGCTTTGCCGAAGTCCCGCGCGATGCGGGACAACGCCCTTTCGACCGCCTCGGGGAGCCGTTCCTCCTCTTCACTGAAACCGGCCCGGTGCAGAAATTCGAAGAATATCGCCTGCGCCAGGGTCTGGTGAAGGTGAAAGGCGGCCCCGCTTTCGGCCTCGCGCAATTGTCCGATCATGCCCGCCAGTTCCCGCATACGGGATGTGACGGGAACGGCCTCCCGGAGCCGGTCGTAACGCTCCAGAACCGGCGGCTCCAGCCGGGGGCGGAGAACCTCGACCCATCCGTGATGACAGGTCGGGAGCGACGAAAATGTAAAGTACTCCTCCTTTCCCGGCAGCAGGAGCGCGCTCTCGCCCGCGTTCACCACCCGCCGGCCTTCGCCGCTGCGAACATGGAGGTGCCCGTGGTAGACGTAGATGAGTTGGAGATTGTGCTGAATCCGGGGACCAAGCCGGCCGCCTTCCCTGTAGATAATTTCTCCAGACTTAAAGCGGGGATTTTGGCCAAAAAAGTTCACTGTGGATATGTTTTAGTTTTCCGAGGCTATGGTCAAACGTCTTCTTATCGGTTACATTCGGGGCGCTGATGGCAACAACGCCGTCGTTTTGCCTGCCGTTAACCAAGAGGAGGTTTCTTATGAGTGCGACACCCACCGGATCCATCGATATCGATCAACCCGGCTACGTCACCCTCGACCGGCTCGGCGCCGCGTCGACGCGGTTCTTCCGGGAGAACGGGTACCTGGTGCTGACCGGCGCCGTCTCCGGCGAAGAACGAAGGACCCTCATCGACGAGGCCGCGGCGGTGTGCCGGGGGAAGCGCGGCGAGTTGGGCGGTGCGGTGCCGATGCTGGAAAACGCCGACGCCATGACGGACGACGAGGTGCTGCGGCACTTTCTCTGTATTCACCAGCCGCACAAATTTTCCAGTACCATCCGCGGTTTCCTTTCCCAGCGCGGCATTGTCGAGGTGCTTACCCGGGTGATCGGCCCGAATGTCAAATGCATGCAGTCGATGCTGTTTATCAAGGCGGCGGGAAAACCCGGCCAGGCGTGGCACCAGGACGAGGATTACATCCCCACCCGCGACCGTTCGCTCTGCGGGGCATGGATCGCCATTGACGACGCGGTCATAAGAAACGGATGCCTCTGGGTCATTCCGGGTTCGCACCAACGCGGTATCCTGTATCCGCAGTACCCGCACGACGACAGGCGTTTCGACTGCGCCCTCGAGGCCTACGGGTTTCCGTACACCGAAAAGGATGAAGTGCCGGTCGAAGTTCCGGCCGGGAGCATTGTTTTCTTTAATGGCTACCTGCTCCATCGCTCCCTGCCCAACAGGAGTGAAACGGGATACCGGCGCGTATTGGTGAATCATTACATGAGTGCGGAATCACTCCTGCCATGGAGGCATAAGGAGGGAGTGGGGATGGCCAGAACCGATTTCCGCGATGTCGTCATGGTCGCCGGCGAGGATCCGTATGCCTACAAGGGGTACGAGGACATTACCCGGCCGCATGTCCGCAAAGCGGGCGATGGCGGCTGCGGCGACGGCCGTTCGGATCTGGATACCTTCCTCAAAACCGCGACGAAGGAACAGATAGCACGGGCCTGAACGTCTGCGGTCCCGGTCGCGACAGCGACGGAGCCGATTCCCGGCGGTAACCCCGCCTTTTCGGGGGAAACGGCGCGACCGATTCCCCGCCCCGCGCGTTCTTGCAGGGTCGGCGGCACTGCGATAGGATCCGGTTATGTCCGCGATCCGTCCCTACCGCGACGATGACTTTCGCTCTCTCGTGTCCCTTTGGAACCGGTGCCTGCCGTACGAATCCCTCACTGCCGCGGCATTCCGGCGCCGGGTCCTGCTCGACCGCAACCTGGAACCCGGGGGATTGCTCCTCGCCGCCGACACTACCGGAGCGGCGGCGGGATTTGTTCTCAGCCTCGTCCTGCGTGTTCCCATCGAAAAAACCGGATTGCTTGAGCACCGCGGGTTTATCACCGCCTTCGGCGTGCTTCCCGAGGTGCGGCGGCAGGGCATCGGCACCCGGCTCTTCGACGCGGCGGAATCCTTTCTCCGCGAACGCGGCCGGACCGAAGTCGCCGTGGCTCCGTACCCCTCGGGGTACTTTGTTCCCGGAATCGACGAAGCACGGTATTCCCCCGCCGTCTCGTTTCTCGGGAATCGCGGGTACACCGAATTCGCGCAGGCCCTGGCCATGGACGCGGTCATCGCGGGGACCGATTACCGGTCCCTGGTGGCGAAGGAGGAAGCCGGTCTGCGGGAGGAGGGGATCGTGGTCGAACCGTTGACTGCGGAACGGACCGCGGGCTTCCTCGGTTTCCTGGCAAGAGAAATGCCGGGAGACTGGATCGAGGACGCCCGGCGGCACCTCGAGGCGATGACGCTGGGACACGTCCCGGAGGATTCTGTCTTTGTCGCGCGCGACGGCGATGCCATTATCGGCTATTGCAAGTTTGCGGGCGAACATTTCGGCCCGTTCGGGGTCGCTCCGGCCTACCAGGGACGGGGGATCGGGCAGGTGCTCCTGGGACGAACCCTCGAACAGATGCGGCGCGAGGGACTCCACTGCGCCTACGTGCTTTGGACCGGGGAGCGGGCGGCCCGGGGAATCTACCGGCGCCTCGGGTTTTCCGTGACCCGCCGTTTCCGGCTCATGAGGAGGGACCTGTGAACGGGGATTCCGCGATCGGCCCGGATGGCATTACCCGGCACCTCGGGGTGCCGGTGCGCGGACGCAGGAACCGTCGGGAACTGGCCCTGGTATTCACGGGCGGCGACTTCGGGGAAGGCTGTCGGGAGATTCTGGATACCCTGGACCGGTTCTCGGCCCGGGCTTCGTTCTTCCTGACCGGGGACTTTCTGAGAAATCCGGAATACGACGCTTCTGTCCGCCGGATGGGCGGTTCCCGGCACTGCCTGGGACCCCATTCGGACCGCCACCTCCTGTACTGCGCCTGGGAGGAAAGCCGGCCGACCCTGGTCGACCGGCGGACTTTTCTCGACGATCTGGACGCCAACGTGGCGGAACTGGAACGTTTCGGCGTCCGCCGCCGCACGATCCGCTGGTGGATCCCTCCCTACGAATGGTACAACCCGACGGTGGCTGCCTGGGCGGGCGAAGCGGGTTTTCCACTCTTTAACTTCACCCCCGGCACGTTATCGCAGGCGGATTACACCGAGGAGAATGCCGCCAACTACCGCGACTCCGAGACCATCCGGCAAAGCATCCACGACCGCGCTTCGGCCGATACCGCCGGATTGAACGGGTTTTTCCTCCTCATGCATCTCGGGGCCGGACCGGGAAGGCCGGACAAGTTCTGGCGACAGCTTCCCGGTCTGCTGGCATTCCTCCGGCGGGAGGGGTACGCCCTCCGCACGGTCCCGGAACTGCTCGCATAACCGCGACGGCCCTCGGTCCGAGGGTTCCGTACCACCAGGTTCGCGTCCTTCAGTTGTAAGCGTTAACCAGGGCCGAAACCAGGCGGTCGGTGAGCTGTGCCGCCGCTTCCTGCAGGGCGTTCTTGGCGGCGACACTTTCCGGCAAATCGACGCCGACCTCGGTCCGGCGGTCGACCAGGATGACCCGGCCGCTGCCGCCGTAGACAACCACGTCATAGTCAATCTCGGCCCGGCCGCCGTCGGCGACGGGAAAATGTTGGCCGCAGCACACATTTCCCGGAGTAGGGTGAGGACGAATCTTCGATATGTACTGGTTTCTATGGATGGCTTGGTCGAATAAAACGAGGAGGGAGGTATCGATGAAAACCTCGGGGAATCCCGGCGACCAGACATACCGATTTCGCTTTGCATCACCATTCATGGGGGGAGTGGAAGTGATTGCGGCGGAGGTTGTCGGTGTCGTTGGTGAACGGGGTTCCGGTAACCGGCCGGTATGGGACCGGGTGCAATCCTTTCCCAACGGGCGTAGTTGTGACGGGAAATCAGCAATTGCGAAAAAAAGCTAGCGCGAGGACTCCGTGGCCTTATTTTATGGGGAGTCTCGAAGAAGAGATGAACGGGGAGCCGAATGATGGGGTTACGTCGCCAAGGAAATGAAGCAGGTGTATAAACGAGAGGGGGCCGTGGAAAGGGGGCCGGGGAATCCGATCCGATGGAGCGGAGGACGTGTGCTTTGGTTGATGGCGGTACAGGTGGCAGTGGTTTGGGTTGCCGAAGGTGCCCGGGTCATCATCAGCGAGCCGTTTGAGGGAGTGACCCATTACCGGATAAACCAGGAGCAGCCGCGGCGTGTGAGCCTCCACCTCCTGGAGATCGATCCATCGGCGCCGGGGATCGGGTTTTTCACCACGCCTTCGAACGGCGATGCTCCCGGTGATACCGTTCATCAACGGACGCGTGATTTTGTTTCCGAGCACGGGTTGCAGATCGGGATTAACGCCAATTTTTCGAACTATGCTTCGGGGATCAATATGAACCTCCTTAATATCGCGGCTTCTGAAGGGGACGTCTATTCGCCGTTTTACGCGGGATGGCCGGGAATCAACATCACCGCGGACAACCAGGTGGACCTGGTCACGCCGGTTTCCGAAAACGTTTCGCACGATCCGCCGGACTTTTTCAGCGGATACGACCCGGTTCCGGACGTCCCGCTGTACAACGCGGTTGGCGGCAACGAGCTGATCCTCCAGAACGGTGCTGTCATCGCTACCTGGGCGGATGGCCTGCATCCGCGCACAGCGGCGGGTGTTACCGATGATGGGAAGCTGCTCCTTTTTACGGTGGACGGCCGGAATTCGGATCACAGCCAGGGAATGTCCACGACCGAGGTGGCGTATGTTTTGAAACAATACGGAGCGGTGCACGGGATCAACCTGGACGGAGGAGGGTCGACCACCCTTATTTTTTCCGATCCCGATCCGCGTGTGGTGAATGTTCCGGTAGGAATCGGCAACGAACCCGGAACCGAGCGCTATGTCGGCAACAATCTCGGTCTCTGGGCCACCGTTCGGGAGAGACCACTAACGTACACGCACCTGTTTGCCAGTTTCGAGCACCTTTTCGATGTGCCTACGGCCAACGGGGCGCTGTTTCTCCGGCGTCCTTCGTACTCAGGATCGACGGATCAGTACCTGGCGCCCGCTCCGGATGATTCGATGGTGGTCGGAGAAGCTGATCTGCCCGGGGACGGGAAGGGAAAACGGGCGCTGCGTCTGCGATGGAGCTTTCTTCCCGGGCTCGAGGATCCGTGGCTGCGTGTGTCCACTCACACGGCCCCCGAGGCCCTCGGGCAGCCGATTGTTTCCTTCCAAAAACCGGTTCGGTTCAATATTCACAGCAACCTGGACATGACCGTACTGCTGCTTGTCCGGAATACCGAATCGACCGGAGATTACGGCGCGACCGGTGATCCGACGGGGGGATTCGAGTTCATCGGCGGTCCGCCCGTAGCAGATGGCGCCGTCGTCACCGCACCTCCGGAGGGAAAGCGGGTCCGTGCAGGAGAATGGACCACTCTGAAGTTCGACCTGCCGAATGAATCGGTGACCGGGTGGGATGTGAACCATTCAGCGCTTGACGGAAACGGCGTCCTTGAAACCCCGCGCGGCATCATTCAGTCGCTCGTCTTCGTGCCCGTGCGCGGCGAGGACGGCGCGTATTCCACCGATCTGGCGGTGGTCCATCTTGAAGGGTTTGAAGTGGTTGAACGGGTTATCCCCCGGGGGCCCCCCGGCGCCACGCTGAAACGCGGCGATGCGGGCGGGCCGTTTCGCTTGGAAATCGACGGGGTTGCGAACACCGAGTATATCGTCGAAGTTTCGGAGGACCTTGACGATTGGACTGAAGCGGAAACCATCGAAACCGATGCCGAGGGCAAAGCGATTTTTTTTGATCCCCAGGCGGACGCTGAAACGCGGCGGTTTTACCGGTTGCGGTATTGAACGCTCAACGGTGCGGAGGCAGGTCTTACTCGGGATCGATAACACCGGTGTCAACAATCGGATCCACTCCGTTCGTGAGGCAGGACGGAGGGGGAGTTCCTTTTCGGGAGGGGGATAAACGGGGGAGATTGAGTTCGGGGTTGTCATTTGGGCTGACCGTTGCGAGAGTGACCGACATGGAACTGGCGAAAAGTTTCAGGAAGGGCATCGGCGTTGCGACTGCCGGTGCGGGGTTAATGATATTTGCGGCGATGCCGGCGTCGGGAGTCGGCGGGGAACGCGCGGCCGGTGAGGGGTTGGAGGTGAAGGAGGATTTTTCCGAAGGCTGGGATCACTGGCATTGGGAGGGGCCGCCGGGGGCGACGATCGAGTTGCGCGACGGGGCCTTGTTCATTGATCCGCGCGAATCCGAGCACCGTCCGGGTGGTACTGAAGGAGTGAACCTGTGGCACCCGAAGCCGCTTTCGGGCGACTGGGTCATGGAATGGGACATCGAGCCGCTGGCACCGGAACCGGAGGGCGACGAGGCGGGGAATCTGTTGTTCATGTTCAACTATCGATACGAGGACGAGCAGCGTGACATCATCGCGGACGGCGACGAGCGAACCGGTCATTATCCCTGGCTGCACCACCGGGAGGCGGCGGTCGATCGGCACAAGGAGCTGACCGGAACCGAGCTCGTCCCGATGCGAGGCCACACCATCACCTACTACCGGATCAATCCGCGCCAGGACCCGCCCTACCGCATCATTGTACGGAAAAATCCGGGGTTTCACCTGATGGATGAACGTTCCCAGGCGGTTGATGATGTGTGGAACTCCCGTCACACAGTTCGTATCGTAAAAGAAGGCGACGTCTACCGTCTTCACCAGGGGGATAGGGAGCAGCCGGAAGTGCGCTACCGGGATAGCGAAAATAGTGGCGGCCTGGCGAGGGACGGTTATTTCGGATTCCGGGTGTGGGAGGCGGCGGTGAAGGTTCACGGGGTGGAAATCCGCCCGCTGGGGGACGAAAGCGAAAGGTAGAGTGTTTGAGGGAATCCGTTTCGCCGGTAGATGGCGCGTGAAGTGATTCAGGGGTGCTCGGTGATGCGGAATGGCACACGGGCTTGCATCCGCCGGGGAGCGGATCTATGGGTTACGGTTACTATGAAAGGGATACGGATTTTATTGGTCCTGTTGATACCGGCTGCGCTCGCCGGATGCACGGGGGACGAACCGGGTGGTGTTGCGGAAGACGGGCAGGTTTCCGACGTCGCTGCGGACAGCGACGATGCGGGACCGGTAAATTCCGGTTCGGAGGCCGGTTCCGCCGATACGCCGATCGCCGAGGTACTCCGGGACAAACTGGTTTCGGTCCAGGACGGGAGCGTCCGCGAGCACCCCGCGCCCGACCTGGCGGAAAAGGATTTCCTGCTGATCTACTTTGGTGCGTCCTGGTGCGTCTACTGCAGGAATTTTACCCCGACGCTGGTCGAGTTCTACGACGAGATGCGCGAGGATTTCGATAATTTTGAGCTTATTCTGGCCGGCGAGGATGAGGCCGAAGCGGATCAGGATAAATACATGATTGAAAGCGGCATTTCCTGGCCGGCGGTCGCCTTTGACAAGATCGACGACGTCCGCGACGTGCTATGGCAGCACCGGACCCGGACGATTCCCGGGTTTGTGCTCCTGGACCGAGACGGCGGGGTGATTGAAACCAGTCCCCCCCTTCGCCGTCCGGAGTTTTTTCCCAGGATTCGTGAGATTATCGAGGAAGCGGCCCGTACGGAATAAAGCGAGGATGTCAGGTCGGGAAACAGGGGACCCGGGACTGCCCGCGGTATCGGTGGTGATGCCCTGTTACAATGCGGCCGAATTCGTGGAGGCGACGATCGGTTCGGTTTTCGACCAGGCCTTTGCGGCGGAACAGGTGATCTGTATCGACGACGGATCGAGCGATGCTACGTTGGGCGTCTTGCGCGGGTTGAGGGATTCGGGCCTGTCGATAACGGTGCTGAGTCAATCCAACAAGGGGCCCAATGCGGCGAGGAACGTGGGATTGGAAAGGGTCCGCTCGGAGTACGTGCAGTTTTTGGACGCTGATGATCTGTTGCATCCCATGAAACTGGAGCATCAGGCGAATCTCGTCGCCGCCAGCCCCTTCCGGCCCGGCTTTGTGGCCGGGGGGTACGAACGGGTGGATGAAGATGGAGGAACGAGGGGACGAATGGTGAAGGCGTTGCCCGAGACGGGTGACGACTGGGCCGAACTGTTTTGCAGCGGCCTGGGGATTACCAGTTCGAATCTGTGGCGGGCGGATGAGGTCCGGGCCGTGGGCGGTTGGAACGAAGACGCCACGGCCTCGGACGACTCGGAGTTGATGTTCCGCATGCTCAAAAATGGAGCCACGGTATTGAGGGACCCGGTGGTCTATACAACGTTGCGCCGGCGCAGCAACTCGCGCTCGAACCACAACCGCCTTCACAGTAACCGGCAATGGCTGGGCCTGCGGCGGGAGATGTGGGCGTACATGGACACGAATGGCTTGCTTTCGCCCGATTTCGAGTCGGTCCTGCAGGAGAGGGCCTTCAGCGTCATGCGAAAAATCTATCCCCTCGATCCGGGTTATGCCGTGGCGGCGCACGATCAGTTGATCCGGCGAGGTTTTCGTCCGAATGCTTCGGGTCTGAACTCCCGGGTGTATCGCCTGCTTTACCGAACACTGGGATTTTGGCGGGCGGAGAGGCTTCGTTCGGTCTGGTTGCGGCTGGGAAAGTTGGGTCTGGAGCGGAATCCGTGACGTGCCGGTTTAAGCCGGACGCGCGGCGGAGCGTCTGCAGCAGGATCGAGCCTACGTGCTGCCCCTTGACACTTGAAGGGTCTTGTAGGCTTCCCATGTAATAAACGCTCCGAGAATGGCCATCCAGAGAGGCGTGATGGGCAGGGCGCGGCCGATCTCCGGGTTGGTGTGCCCCATAAGGCCGAAGGCGACCATCACGCCGCCGAAGACCAGACCGATTGCGGAGGAAATGTAGATGGCTCGGCCCCGCGGCATAAAATACCACAGGATGGCCTGGAGGATCTGGCCGCCGTCGAGGGGGTAGGCGGGCATCATGTTGAACACAAAGAGGAGCCCGTTGATGTATATAAACCAGTTCAAATAGGTCAGGACGGCGTCGCTCGCGCCGACGGTTCCGGCCGCCAGGAGGGCGACGATCCCGGCCGGAATCAGTGCGAGGTTGACCAGCGGTCCCGCCGCGATGGTCCAGAGCAGAGCGGAAGGGCGCGGGGGAGGTTGGACGAAGGCGATGCCGCCGAGCGGCCAGAGGACGATGTGACCTACCCGGCCCCCCACTGACCGGCAGGCGAGGGCGTGTCCGTATTCGTGCAGGACGACCACCCCGAAGAGGGTGCCGAAAAGGAATAAAAACATCAAAGGGTTGTCGCCCCCGAAGAGCTGGAAGAAGATCATCAGGGCGATGAACCACGACCAGTGGACGTAGACATCGATCCCCAAAGCACGAAAAATCCGCCAAGAACCGTCCATGTTTCCTGTCATGGCGCGAGTATCGGCAACGCTGCCGCCTCTTGTCGAGAGGCATTCGGGCGGACGAATTCCGGCCTGCGGGATTGTCGGCAGTCCTGTCCCTGTCCGGAGGCTGGGGAGGTTTTAATTCTTCCGGGGCAACGTGGTGAACGATTCGCGGACTCGGGCGATCGTGGCGGGAGGGAGAACGCCGCCGAAGGCGACAGCGGGGAGAACGACGGACCGTTTTCCGAGAATCGTGCCCGGTTGAAGGACCGCGTTGCAGCCGGTTTCGGCTCCGTCGCCGAGGAGAGCGCCGAGTTTGGAGAGGCCGGTGTCGACGGCGCCGGAAGGCAGGCGCACCGTGACCGGCCCACGGTCGAGCCGAAGATTGGCCAGTACCGCCCCGGCTCCGAGGTGTGCTCTGTTCCCGAGTACCGAGTCGCCCACGTAGTTGAAATGGGGAACCTCCACGTTGTTCAGGAGCAGGCAGTTTTTGAATTCGGAGGCGTGACCGAGCACGCAGTTTTCCCCGGCAATCACGTTGCCGCGAAGGTAGGCGCCGGGACGAATCTCCGTTCCGGCGCCGATATAGATCGGTCCGACCAGAGTACAGCTATGGGGAAGGGTCACGGTCGGATGAAGGAAAACCGGCCCCTCGCAATGAACTCCGGGGGGCAGGGTTCGCTCGAGGGGCCCAAAGGAAAAGGCCTGCAAAGCCTTTCCGATCGAACTCACCCACTCCCAGGGGGCCGTATTCAGCGGGAAAAATTCCGCGAACGGGAAATCGGCCGGATGGGAAAACAGCTCCGATGCATACATGCCCCCCGTTAAGATCAGAATGCCGACGATTTGTCGACGGAATAGCGATGCCGGGACGGGGTCGGATTTTAAGTCAGAGTATAATTAGCCAGGCTAATTATCGTCGTGAGGAAATTGGTGCCAGGATGGGGTTATGGGATGGGTTCGGTTTATTGTGGTGAGCCGGACCCGAATTTATGTCATTGCTGCGCGCCGCCGGGTCAGGGGGATCGCAGGGCTTCACTGAGGAGGCCGGCCTGCCAGGGGAGGAGGATCTCGTCCGCTTTTTCGCGATTACGGGCGATCACGGTTAATTGGGCGCGGTTGGCTATAAGGGAGGGATCGATGCCGAGTTTTTCGGCCTGGCGGTCCCGAAACTGGCGCAGGGCTTCCTGGCGCTCGACCTCCAGACTGGAGAGGGGCTGGCGATCGCCGCGTGGGTTGGCGCGCCGGGGGAGGGATTTCGGGTCCCGTTCCCGGCCGCGTTGGACGGTCCGTTCGAGGGCTTTCCGGTGACGCGAGAACACCTTTGGAGGGAGGGCTTCGTGCCAGGCGGCGTCGGCGGATTTTTCCACGGCGGCGGCGATAGCGACGAGGTAGTTGTTGTTGACAATTTTGAACGGGGGGAGGTCGGCTTTTTGGGCCGATCGCTCGCGCCAGTGCCAGAGCTCGAAGAGGACGGCGAGGCCGCGGGGGCCGAGCTTGTTGGATCCCGAAACGCGCCAGGCGTGTTCGTCGCGTTCGCCGAAACCTTCGAGGGCGGTGTCGATCTGCCAGGCACAACGCTGCTCCAGCCAGGGGATGCGTCCCTTGGCCTCCAACTCGGTCTCCAGCTTTTCCCGCAATTCGGGCAGGTAGATGACGTCTTCGGCGGCGTAGCGAAGCATCTTTTCGGGCAGCGGGCGTCGCGACCAGTTGCTTTTCTGGTGTCCTTTGGGAAGGGTGATGCCGAAAAAGTGTTCGATCAGGGAACCGAGCCCGATATTGGGAAGCCCCAGAAGTTGGGCGGCGAGCATGGTGTCGAAAATTTCGGCGGGGCGAAACGCGTAGTGATCGGCCATCAATCGAAGGTCGAAATCGCTTCCGTGCATGATGAGCCTTTTGGTCCGGAGCGAATCGATGAAGGACGCCAGATCGAGGTTGGCGAGGGCATCGACGATGTAAATATCCGGACCGGCCTGCAACTGGTAGAGGCAGATCCGGTTATGGTAGTGGTACATATTGTCCGCCTCGGTATCGAGGGGAAGCTCGTTCAGCGGTTTCAGGCGTTGAATCAGGGCGTCGAGGTCGGCTTGACGGTCGATCCAGAAAAAAGGCAGGTCCACGGTGTTGGAATCGGATTTCGAGAAAGCCATGACGGGCATGGGTGATCAATTGAGTTTTCCGGAAATTAGCGATATAAGGGTTTTATTGCAAATGATTTAAAAGTGAATTCCCCGAGCTCAACCGACTGCCCGGGCGGGGCGGGGCGCGGTTTTTGAGTTTGATCACGGGGAATTCGGGGGTTCAGAATTCGGCGGGCCGGAAATGTCAGGATGAACGTAATTGTACTTTGCAGCGGCGGGATGGATTCGGTGACCGCCCTTTACGAGGCGAGGGCGGGCCACGTGGTGACGGGTGTCCTGGGATTCCACTACGGCTCAAAGCACAATGACCGGGAACTCCCCTGGGCGCGGCACCATGCCGGGCGGTTGGGTGTGCCGTTCCGCGAAGTGAGGTTGGGGTTCATGAGCGACCTTTTTACCTCGAACCTTCTTCGTTCCGGGGGGGAAATTCCCGAAGGGCATTATGCGGAATCGAGCATGAAGCAGACGGTGGTGCCTTTTCGCAACGCCATCCTGCTTACAATTGCGACGGGGTTTGCCGAAAGCATTGGAGCCGATGGAGTGGTGATCGCGGCGCACACGGGTGATCACACGATCTACCCGGACTGCCGGGAGACCTTTATGGGAGCGATGGGGCGGGCCATGGAGGAGGGGACGTATGCCGGCATCAAGCTGCTCCGGCCCTTTATCGCAACGGACAAGGCAGGCATCGTCCGTCGAGGGGCGGAACTGGGGGTCGATTACGCGCGGACCTGGTCCTGTTATAAAGGCGGGGACCTCCATTGCGGGCGTTGCGGGACGTGCATCGAACGCCGGGAAGCGTTTCAGCTTGCGGGGGTCAGGGATCCCACCGAATACGCGTCCACTCCTGACCTGCCTTCCCCTCCGAAAAGTCCTGGATGAGGGGTTGGCCGTCGCGACGGAATCGAGTCCGGGCCGGGGTGGTTCCCGCTGTTTGCGCACGAGTGGGTGCCGCGAGCAACGTTGCTTTTGCCCGGTGTGAGCCGGTAGGGTTGCGGGCGGCTGAGGTTGCTGACCTTTATCAAACGTGGCAGGTTCGATTTGTGTTCATTTCCGAAATATTCCATTCCATCCAGGGAGAGGGCCGGTTAATAGGGGTCCCTTCGGTATTCGTGCGGACGTCCGGCTGCAATTTGCGTTGCGGCTGGTGCGATACGCCGTACGCCTCCTGGGAACCGGAAGGGAGGGACGTTTCGGTCGAGGCGGTGCTGGCGGAGGTCTTGCGGCATGATTCCCGTCACGTTGTCCTGACCGGGGGCGAGCCGATGGTGGCGAAGGAGCTGCCGGCGCTGGCGGCGGCGCTTCGGGCAGAGGGGCGGCATATAACGATTGAAACGGCGGCGACGGTGCCCCCGGAAGGAATCGCCTGCGATCTGGCCTCGCTCAGCCCGAAGCTGAGCAATTCCGATCCGGGAGTGCGGGCTCCGGCGGGCTGGCGGGAGCGTCACGAGGCGCGCCGCCTCCGGCCCGACGTGATCCGGGATTGGCTCGACCACTATCCCTGCCAGCTCAAGTTCGTGGTGGCGGGAGAAAAGGACATCGACGAGATCATTCGGTTGCTGGCCGGGCTGGAACACAATGTTTCTCCGGAAAATGTCCTGTTGATGCCGGAGGGCGTCGATTCGGTTACCCTGAAGGAACGCACGGGTTGGTTGGTCGCGGTTTGCCGCGAACACGGTTTCCGGTTTGCGCCGCGGCTGCACATCGAACTGTTCGGGAATACGCGGGGCACGTGAGGAATTGTTGCGCGGGCGCGGGAGGAGAGAGAATCTTCCCGGGGCGGAAAGGTTGCTCATTAAGAGCGTTGCGTTCGGGCGCCGGATTGCAGTAGAGGGACTGCATGAAAATAATTCATTACACGGATTTGAACGGAGTGACCGGATACGGTGCGGTGCAGACCGACGGGAGCTGCCTGCGTATCGACGGCGATATTTTCGGCGACTTTACGGTGACCGACCGCTATGTCGACGTGGGCAAGCTGCTCGCTCCGGTGGTTCCGCCGTGTATTCTCTGCATCGGCTTGAATTACCGCAAGCACGCGGAGGAAACGGGGGCGAAGTTGCCCCAGTTCCCGGTGGTGTTCCACAAGAGCCGCAACGCCCTGCAGCACCCGGGCGATCCGATCCTGCTGCCTACGGCGTTACGGAGTGACGAAGTTGACTACGAATGCGAACTCGTGGTGGTGATCGGCAAGGAGTGCAAAAACGTATCCCGCGACGAGGCGCTCGACTACGTGTTGGGCTACACCTGCGGCAACGACGTGAGTGCCCGCGACTGGCAGAAGAAGTGGGGCGGGGGGCAATGGAGCCGGGCCAAGAGCTTCGACACCTTCGGACCGATGGGCCCCTGCCTGGTAACCCGGGATGATATCCCCGACCCCAATGCGCTGGCGATCAAGACGGTTCTCAACGGCAAAACCGTTCAGGAGAGCAACACCCGCGACATGATATTCGACGTACCGGCGCTGATCGAGTTTCTCAGCGGCAGCACGACACTCCTTCCGGGAACGGTTATTTTCACGGGTACCCCGGAAGGTGTGGGTATGGCCCGAAAACCGCCGATGTACTTGAAGGCGGGCGACACGGTCAATATCGAGATCGAAAAAATCGGCGAACTGACCAACCCGGTGGAAGAGGAGCAGGCCGGCGTGGAGGCGCGATGACGGCGGAGTCCCGGCGAGCGTGTCCGGCTCGACCGGGGCCGGCCGTCGACGGATTCGGTTTAGACGCCGAACTCCTTTTCGATGGCTTTCCAGCGCTCGTCGGGGATGGCGGCGCCCATGACCTGGACGACTTCGGCGCCGAGCCGGGATCCGAAACGCCCGCAGTCGGCGAGGTCGCGTCCGGTCAGCCATCCGTAGAGGAATCCGGCCGCCCAGAGGTCGCCGGCGCCGGTGGTGTCGACCACTTCGTCGACCCGGATCGGTTCGACGGCGATGACCTCCCCGCCTCGGCAGATATAGGACCCCTCCTTGCCCACCTTGACAACGGCGATATCCACGAGTTCGCCCAGATCCCGGGCCATGCCCGCGTAGTCATCGCCTTTCTCCGTGAAGGCATTCGCCTCCTCTTCGTTGGCGAAAACAATATCGACGTAGTCGCGGAGGATATCGGCGAGGATGTCCCGGGTGGCGTGGACGACTTCGAAGGAGGCGAGGTCGACGCTGATGGTGCAGCCGGCCCGCTTGGCTGAATCGAGCACTTTCTGCATCAGGTCGCGATTAAAGAGCAGGTACCCCTCGATATGGGCGTGCTGGGCTTCGCGGAAGTCCTCTTCGGTAACCTCCTCGGGGGAGAGGGTCATGGCGGCCCCGAGGTCGGTTCGCATGGTACGTTCGGAGTCGGGCGTGACCAGCGACAGGCAGCGACCGTTGGGCACGTCTCCCTCCTTGAAGCGGCTGGCGTCGCCGCCGAGTTCGGCGAAGCGGCTCTTGTAGAATTCGGCCCCGGCGTCGTTGCCGATTTTGCCCAGGAAGGTCGACGGCACGCCGAGGCGGGCCAGCGTGAAAATCGTGTTGCCGGCCGAACCGCCGGCCGCTTCGACGAGATCGCCTTCGAGCCGGGCCATCAGCTGTCCGATGGTTTCGGCGTCGACCAGTTCCATGCCTCCCTTGGCGCCCTCGACCTGATCGAGAAACGAGTCACTGACGCGGGCCAGCGAATCGACGATGGGAGAACCTACTCCGATGATCTTGTACTTCTTTTCAGCCATAACAGGTGTCGTTAAGAATCTATCCCGCGCCCGGGCAAAGGGCAACCGGAATCCCGGAAACCCGCCTTTCGCGCGACGAAACCAGTCATTACGGCCCGGTCGTCGGCCAGCGTCAACGATTTACCTGCGGCATTGACCGGAACCTCGCCTGGGAAAAGGGGAAAGAGGGGGCGGGGAACCAGAATTCCGCCCGAACAGGGTCGGTCGGTCAGGACTTCTTTTTTTTGGCCCCCCGCTTCTTGTCAAAGGCGGCGTCGAAGGCGATTCTGCTGGTTTCGAAGTCGATTTTTTTGACGAATTCGCAGGACTCGGTGGCGCCGTGGATGCGATCCATGCCGCTGTCCTCCCATTCGACCGAGAGGGGACCCCGGTAGCCGATGCGGTTGAGCGCGCGGATGATTTCCTCGAAATCAACCCCTCCGCGCCCGATGGAGCGGAAATCCCAGCCCCGGCGCTGGTCGCCGAAGTTGAGGTGGGACCCCAGGATGCTGGTGGAGCCGTCCAGGGTGCGGATGGCATCCTTCATGTGAACGTGGTAGATGCGGTCGAAGAAGGCGTCGATAAAGCGGACCGGATCGACGAACTGCCAGTGGAGGTGGCTGGGGTCGAAGTTGAACCCGAATGCCTTGCGGTGGCCGATGGCTTCGAGGGCGTGGCGGGTGGTGTGGATGTCGTAGGCGATTTCCGTCGGGTGGACCTCCAGGCCGAAGACGACCCCCTGCTTGTCGAATTCGTCCAGGATCGGGTTCCACAGGTCGGCGAATCGCTGGTAGCCGTCTTCTATCATTTCCGGACTGACCGGGGGGAACGAATAAAGCAGGTGCCAGATAGGCGACCCGGTGAAGCCGTTGACCACCTGGACCCCGAGGTTCCGCGCCGCCTTGGCGGTCGTCTTCATGGTCTCGATCGCCCAGGCGCGTTTTCCTTCCGGATCGCCGTGGTGTTTGGCCGGGGCGAAGGCGTCGGAGCGGGCATCGTCGTTGGGGTCGCAAACGAGCTGGCCCGCCAGGTGGTTGGAAATGGCGAAGAGCTCGAGTTTGTTTTTCTTCAAAAGCTCGCGCTTCCGGCGGCAGTAGGTCTTGTCCCGGGCGGCTTGCACGACGTCGATGTGGTCGCCCCAGCAGGCGAGTTCGAGGCCGTCGTACCCCATTTGTCGGGCGCTGCCGGCGAGCTTTTCCAGGGGCAGGTCGGCCCATTGTCCGGTGAAGAGTGTGACGGGTCTGGCCATGATTCGAATGAATTTGAGGTTGGGTTCGCAGTTGCGGGCACGGGCCGGGAAGAGAGAGAGAATGCGGCGGCCGCGCCGCTCGAGCGGTCGTGAAAATGAAGCGTTCCGGCTGATTTTTCAAGCAAAACCCCGGCCGTATTCAGGGTTGAAGCCAAATTTTCCCATATTCGGGTTGCCCGGGCCGTGCCGCTTCGGATAATATCGCCTTTTCGATTCTCTAGTAAGCAAGGAAAGCACCATGGCTCAGAAACCATCCACGACCGCGCCGGAATCCGGCAGCCAGACCCATCAGCTCGATCAGCTCAAGCAGTTCACGAAAGTGGTCGCCGACACGGGCGATTTTGCCGCCATGAAGCAGTACGAGCCGCTCGACGCGACGACCAATCCAAGCCTCATTCTGAAGGCGGTCCAGAAAGAGGAGTACCAGGCGTTGCTGAAACAGGCGGTCGACGCCCACCGCGGTTCGGGGGAGACCGAGGCGGAAAAAGTGGACCGGATCATGGGAGAGCTCTTGGTCCTCTTCGGCACGGAGATCCTCAAGATCATTCCGGGGCGCGTGTCGACCGAGACCGACGCGCGTTTTTCCTTCAACACCGCCCACATTGTGGAGGACGGGCGGCGCTTTATTCGTCTCTACGAGGAAAAGGGGATTTCCCGCGACCGCATCCTGATCAAGATCGCTTCCACCTGGGAGGGAATCCGCGCGGCCGAACAGTTGGAGAAGGAGGGGATCCACTGCAACCTGACCCTGCTCTTTTCGTTGCCGCAGGCGATCGCGTGTGCCGAAGCCGGCGTGCAGTTGATATCCCCCTTTGTCGGTCGCATCTACGACTGGTACAAGAAGGCCACCGGCAAGGAGTACACCGGGGCCGAGGACCCGGGGGTGCAGTCGGTGAAAACCATCTACAACTACTACAAGAAATTCGGTTACGACACCGAGGTGATGGGGGCGAGCTTCCGCAACGCGGGCCAGATCATCGAATTGGCCGGTTGCGACCTGCTGACCATCAGCCCGGAACTCCTGGAGGAGCTGCGCAACAGCCGGGATCCGGTCGAACGCAAGCTCGACCCGGAAAGCGCCAAGGCTTCCGACCTGGAAAAGACGTCCCTGGACGAGGCGACGTTCCGCTACCAGTTAAACGAGGACGCCATGGCCACGGAGAAAACCGCCGAGGGAATCCGCAATTTCGCCGCCGACGCGGCGAAGCTGGAAGATCTCATCCGCTCGCACCTGGGGTGAGTATTTCCGGTCGGCGCTGAACGCGCGCTTGCGCTTGCGCCGGTCTTCACCATGGTGGGAGTCGATTCCCCATGGGCGTTCCCGACGAGATTTCCGAACAGCAGGCCTTCCTGGTACTCAACGCGCTGCCCGAGTTGGGTCCGGTGACCCTGCGACGGCTGCGGGACGCCTTCGGCGACGACCCCCGGCGGATCCTCGCGGCGCCGGCCGGCGAACTCAAGCGGGTCAAGGGGGTGGGAGAGGCCGTGGCCGCAACGATTATCCGCTGGAGGGATCACGTTTCCCTGCCGAAGGAGGAGTCGCAGTTGGCGAAGACGGGAGCGCGGTTTGTCACCTGGAGGGACAGCGCTTACCCGGAGCTCTTAAAGGAGATTTACGATCCGCCCATCGGGTTGTATTGGAAGGGCGACGACACGATTTCGGCCCCGTGTATCGCCATGGTGGGCACCCGCCGCCCGACCCTTTACGGACAGAACGTGGCCCGGAAGCTGGCCACGGACCTGGCGCGGCGGGGTTTTTGTGTGGTCAGCGGACTGGCGCGCGGGATCGACACGGCGGCCCATGAGGGGGCGCTTTCGGCGGGCGGGCGAACGGTGGCGGTGCTCGGTTGCGGGCTGGATATTATTTACCCGGCGGAGAACCTCGATCTCTACCGCCGGATCGCCGGCCAGGGAGCGGTCCTGAGCGAATTTCGTTTTGGCCGCCGGGCCGACCGGCAGAGTTTTCCCATGCGAAACCGTATCGTTGCGGGCATGTGCCAGGGGTTGATTGTGGTGGAATCCGACAACAACGGAGGTTCCATGATTACGGCCCGTTTTGCCGGAGACCAGGGCCGAACCGTCTTTGCCGTCCCCGGCCGGATCGACCAGGCTTCGAGCCGCGGTTGCCACCAGCTGCTGCGGGACGGGGCCGTCCTGGTGCAGGGGGCCGACGACGTGGTGGAGGAATTTGGTTACCTCGATGGCCTCAGGCCGGCTGGTGCGGAGGAGGCGACCGGGCGCGAGGACGGGCCCGAGCTGTCCGCTCCGGAAATCGCGGTTATGGATGTCCTCGGCGACGGGAGCATCCTGCATCCGGATCAACTGGCCGGGAAAACCGGCTTGGCGGGGTCCGAGCTTAATTCCGTGCTGATGATGCTGGAGCTTAAGAGGCTGGTGGCCAAGCGACTCGACGGCGCTTTCGAGGCCCGTTAGGGGGCTTGGCCGGCAACTCCGGCCGGAGAGAAACCTCCTCTCCGGATAGCGGTCACAGAAAAAGGTGGCCCGCGGGAGGGTCCGCGGGTTAGGCTGTTGGTTGTTCCCTTATCTGGTATTTTGTGATGCGACTGTGTTTTCTTATTCCGATCGTGTGTGTGGTTGTGAGCTTGCCGGTAGTGGCGGCTGAT
>PXDC01000078.1 GCA_003565135.1 Verrucomicrobiota bacterium | reverse complement strand
CTGCGAGCGCGTGAATGAAGTTGGGCGCGCAAGAGCCACCGTCAGCACCCGCGGCGGCGTCATCAGCACGCACGTGCGCCTCAGGTTGAACGCCAACGGCAAGCTCGACAGCATTTCCGGCTACCTGCAGGAGCAAATCTCCGAAGCGGTCAAACAGAACCTCGGCATCGAATCGATCGGCAACATCGACATCGTTGTTATCGGCATCCTCCCAGAATCCCCCGGCAAGGAAAACGAGGGGCAGTCCAAGCTCTGACGCGCCTCCGCTCCCGAACCGGGCCACCCCCGGCGCTCGCGCGGGCTCACCCCACGTCGATACGGAACGTCTCGCTGACCGATTCTCCGGTATCTTCCCGCCAATGAAGGACTCCCTCACCCGATTCCCCGGGCGCGATGGAGAAACGCAGGTAGGGGTTCGCTGAAATGGCCCGGTACAGACGCGCCTTCACCACCGGCTTACCGTTGAACTCGGCCCGAAACTCCTCGATAATCCGCTCGGGAATCGTTCTCCCTTCGCGGTCCTCCCGCAATCCGGTTTCCATCGGGTGGTCGATAAGCGTGCGGACATCCCCCGCCTCACCGCTGGACACCCTCTCCGGGACGCGCACACGCGTCCGCATGAGCGAATCGTAGTCGTAGGTGTCGTCGCGACTGAAACAACCGGAAACCGTCACTCGCACATCTTGGTGAACCGCCAGCCATTCGCCGTGGCTGGTGCGCGCGAGCGCCAGCACGGTCTGGGACCGGTTCAAGCGAACCCGGGTCGAAAAATAGGCTTTTCCAGCCAAAGGGGAAAAATAAACGTTCGCCAATTCCGGACTGGGATTCCCCGTGGCGAAAAGGTAAACGGCCTCCACATAATCCTCTCCGGTCATCGGGCTGTCGACCTCGACACTCAACGCCACGCCACTCCCGTCCTGGGTCACGCCCGGCAAATCCAGCCTTATGCCCCCCACTCGCGGCGTCGCGCCATCCAGCCGCTCTTGCGCGGCTTCCAGTCGCTCCCAGGGCGCCTGGTTGCCCGCCCGCGCCGACACCGTAACATCGCCCAGAAAAACCGCCGCCGCCAAAAGCGCGCAAATCCACCCCGTCCGCCTGGAAACCGCGGAGATCGTTCCTGAAATTCGACTTTTACTCTCGATACTCATCATTTTCACGGCAGCCCGAGCCACCTTACCTCGTTTTGAACAACGACCCGCCGGAGCCGCTCATTGTTCCCGCACCCGGAGCGGCCCAATCAAAGCGATCCACGCCCCCGCCAGGATTCCCGCCAACGCCAGAAAGGACGACAGGGCCAGCGTCGCCGCCCCGGTCAACCCTTGCCCGATGGAACACCCCAGGGCCAGAGCCCCTCCCAGCCCCATCAAAACGCCCCCGCCCGCCGCGTGCAACACTTCCGCCGCGTTCCGGAAGCCCCGCAATTCGAAGCTCCGGGTTGCCGTCGAAAGCCCCAACGACCCCAGCAACACGCCCCCGACGACCGTCACCCCGAATCCCGCCTGAAGCGCGGTGGACAACATCAGGTACTGGATGGAGTCGCCCACCGGGGCCACAAAGGTCAAGCTCTCCAAACGCACCGGATCGAAATCATCCGCCCCCAAGTGCCCCGTCACCCACCAGCCCGCCACCGGCAGGCATCCGATAATCACCGCGCCCGCCGCCTGCCAGGGATAACGGCGCAGGTCCATGCGGAAAAGCGCCACACCGGCCAATGCGGCGACAATCAACACTCCCGGCACCACCACCGCCACCGTACCCCCGACGCCCCACGACTCCAGGACCCCCGGCAAGGTGGGCGACGGCAGATCCGGCGCCAACGTGGTGGCTTCCGTCAATACCAAACGCCGATTCGCCAGCAAACCCGTCAGCGCCGCGGCCGCGGAAATCCCGAGCGAAAGCAGCACCACCAGCGAGCGAACGTTGCCGTCGGTCAACAGCACCAGCGCCCGCGAGCCGCAACCGCGGGCCAGGATCATTCCGTATCCAAAAAGTACGCCTCCCAGCGGAACCAACAGCCAGGAAAATCCTCGCCGCAGGTAAATCGAATCCCCGAGATCCACGAGGCCCAAGTGCATGAGCGCCTGGGTGCCGGCCACCGCCACAGCCAACGCCAGCAAAAAGGCCGCGGCCCTCCGCGGTTTACCTTCGCGCCACCATTCGGTCAGGCCTCCGGAGAGACAAAACTCCAACCGCTGCCCCACCGCTCCGAACACCAGGCCAATAATGAAACCGCCCCAGAGAACCTGGCGCACATGCTCAAACCCGTCTTCCATGAACGATCAACCCGGCGACCGGGTCCCCCACACGTCCTGCGTAATCCCGGCGTACCAGGCTTTGGCGAAGAGAGCTTCCCGCATGCGGAAGTCGGCGGAGGCCCCGGACGGGCTTACGCCGCCCGATCCCGGGACCTCGCGCAACTCGCCGTCATGGACCTCAAAAACATTGGCCACCGTAATCCCCCACTTCGGAGCTATCACACTGTAACAGGTATTGTTCCACGTCGCCCACGGCGCCTCCCGCCCCTCCAGATCCGCCACGATGGCGCGCGCCGTAGCTTTGCCGTGATTGCTGGCGACAAATCCCGACTTCGGCATCGGCGAGGCCTCGGTGGCGTCGCCGATGACATAAATGCCCGGGACCTGCCGCGATTCGAACGTCTCCGGCTTGACCGGCACCCAACCGGATTCGTCGGTCACCCCCGCCCGTTCGGCGATAACGCCCGCCTTCTGCGGCGGAACCACATTGAGCACGGAAGCCTGATGAATCGTCCCGAACTCGGTTTCCACCTCGAGCCGGTCGGCGTCCACCCGGATCACGCGCCCGTCGTCCGACAAACCGACCCACTCGATCATGTCGCCGTAATGCTCGGCCCACCCCTCCATAAACAGACCCTGCTTGGAAAAATTGTCCTTGGCGTCCAGGAGTAATACCTTCGAGCGGGGTTTGTTGTGTTTGAGGTAGTGCGCCACCATGCTGACCCGCTCGTACGGTCCCGGCGGACAGCGGAACGGATTCGCCGGCGCCACCAGCACAAAGGTGCCGCCATCGGGCATCGCCTCCAACTGCCGTTTGAGCAGATGCGTCTGCGGCCCCGCCTTCCAGGCGTGAGGCGCCCGTTCCGCCGCCGCCTCATCGTAGCCCTCAAGGCCACCCCAACGGAAGTCGATGCCCGGCGACAGAACCAACCGATCCCAGGGCACGTCGCTGCCCTCGGCCAGCCGGACGCGCCGACCCTCGACATCGACGTCTGCAGCCAGGCCGTGGACCACCCGCACCCCGTAGCGCTCGCTCAGTTCGCGATAGTCGTGCCCCAACGTCTCGAAATCCCTCAACCCGGCCAGGTACAGATTCGTAAACGGGCAGGTGTAATACCGGCGGTTCGGTTCGATCAAGGTGACGTCGAGCGAAGGTTTCAGCCGCTTGAGGTACTTCGCGGCGGTCGCCCCGCCGAAACCGCCGCCCACGACAACCACCTTGCCGTCGCCGGCCCGGCCGCCGTAGGCCGGCAGCCCGCAGGCGGTCAACAGGGCTCCACCCCCCAGGATTCCCATTCGTTTTAATGCCTCGCGGCGTGTCACGGCATTTCCAGCCATTTCAAATTTCCTTTCTGTACGTTCTTATTCGGGCAACTCGGGCGACTGCGCGGCGAAATACCCGGCCAGCGCCCGCAAT
>PXDC01000421.1 GCA_003565135.1 Verrucomicrobiota bacterium | reverse complement strand
GCCCGCATAGTCGCTGACACGGATATTTACCGCGATGAATTTCCCCGGCGACAGACCGGCGGCGTCGAGAAGGGATCGGGCCTTCGCCGGATCGGCTTCGGGCAGGCCGAGGGTGTCGTCCCCGAGTACGGCGAATTGTTCCGGCTTCAGGCCGGCCCGGCGGCAAAACCGAAGGGAATCGGTCGGTTCGCGAAGACCGATAAACCGAACCCGTCGCAGGAACGTTTTGACCGCATGCCGGCTCGCCCGGCACCGGAAAGGGCCGATCTGCTGTCCCGTCAGGACCACCGGTTTGTTTTGTCCGGCAAAAGCATGAATGAGGCACGCCCGGTTCCAGATCTCATCCTCGAACACGTCGTTGATGTCGCCGCCACCCGCGATATAAAGGCCATCGTAACCGGCGGCGAATGCGGCGGCGGATTGTCGGAACCGTCCCGTCAAAACCGGGGCGCGATCGGGCCGGACCAGGCTCCCGGACAAGGCGAGGAAAAGCCACCGGCGTTGTTGCGGACTGAGTTGACCTAAAAGCCGTCGACGGATGCGTCCCCGGCCCCGCAACCGCCGATAGGGCGGGGGAATCGAATAGTCGACCCGGGTGATCCGGGGCAAGCGCCAGATGCTCTCGTCCAGCGGACAGTCTTTAATATGGAGTGAGTGGATGCCGCTGAAGTCGAGCAGCCGGCGAACGGCGGCTTCGAGCATGCCGAGATCTCCCAGGTTGTCGTAGGCACCATGATCGATAAGGAGTTTCATATTTGACCGCCGTGCATTATCTTTCCGTTTATACTCTCCGTCATCAAGTTTTTCAGAAACAGCGGAAATCCCGTGGTTGGGGCGACCGGGCTTATCCCGGGAGATCGGAGGACCCGGAGAATCGGGGGATACCCCCCCTCGCTATGAAGCAATCCGAAAACCCGGCGACGGGAAGTTTAACACCGATACCTCATAAAGGTTTATATCCATGAAATCCACCCGGTACTATAAAATCAAGCGTCTGCTCGGACGCGAGGTGACCCCGCCGCCGGGAAAGGTGTGGCTGGGAGATTTGGAACGATCGCGGCCGTTCTGCCGAAGCTACGGCCTGAGCCGGGGCACGGCGGTGGATCGGGTTTTCATTGAACGTTTCCTCCAAAGCGAAAGCGCCTGCATCCGGGGAAGGGTCCTGGAGGTACGGAACAATGACTACACACGGGAATTCGGCGGCGACGCGGTGACGGGGTCCGATATTGTCGACATCGACCCCGAGAACCGGCTTGCGACGATTGTCGATGATCTGAGGACCATGACCACCGTGGAGGATGCCTGTTTCGATTGTATCATACTGACCCAGACCCTGCACCTGATCGATGACGACGGTGCCGTGATGAAAAATCTTTTCCGGATCTTAAAGGCGGGAGGCACGCTTCTCATGACGGTCCCGTGTATCTCCCTGGTGCCCAGGCGGGAGGACCAGGGGACCTGGTACCGCTTTTACACGGATCACGGGCTTCATTACCTCCTGGGAACCTGCTTTCAGCCCGCGAAAATCGAGGTTGTCCCTTACGGAAACCTCGTAGCCGCGACCGCGTTCCTCCACGGTTTAGCGGCCTCTGAATTGAAACCGAAGTGGTTCGAACACGAGGACCCGGCCTATCCGGTGATTATCGGGGCCCGCGCCACAAAAGGCGGGTAGGGATTATGCGCGGTTACGTCAAAAAAGCCTTGCGCCGGATTTTTCCCGACCGGGGACCGGCCGTCCTCGGTTATCACCGGGTGATCGACCTCGATATCGATACCTGGGGGATGGCCGTTTCCCCGTTGGATTTCGAGAACCAGATCAAGCTGGTTTCCCGTTATGCCCGCGAGGAACTGTCCCGGCTGGCGGTGGACGGTTCGTCGCGCCGGATTCACATCGTTTTCGACGACGGTTACGTCGACAACCTGGAATACGCCCTGCCCATACTCAAGCGCTACCACGTGCCGGCGACCGTCTTCCTCGCTACCGGCTTCGTGGGAACCGGCCGCGAATACTGGTGGGACCACCTCGAACGGATTTTGCTCCTGCCCGGGAAACTGCCGGAAAATCTCGACCTGCCGTTTGCGGACGGCCGGCTGGCGGTGCCGCTCGGTCGGGATTGGGATTATTCGGAGGCCGATTTCGAACGATACCGGCACTGGCGCGCCTGGATGGCGCCGCCGACCATGAGGCACCAGGTGTATTCACTGCTCTGGTATGTCCTTTACCGGGCGGAACCCGCCGCCCGGGACCGGCTGATTGCCGCGCTCGACGAATGGGCGTCGTTCGACGGTTCCCCCCGGCCGGGGTACGCCCCGGTAACGGCCGACCAGGTGCGCGAAATGCAGAAGGAAGGGATCTCCTTCGGGGCGCATACGGTGAATCACCTCTCATTCAGTCAGTACGATGAAGGGTTGTTAAGCGAAGAGATCCGGGAATCCATCACGACGGTACGGGAGATTACCGGTACCGAATGCAGGATCTTTTCCTACCCCCATGGTGATACCGGCGGCGCCACCGGGAAACGCCTCCTGGAGAAACACGGCATCGAGCGGGCGTTTACATCCAAGGCGGGCAGAATCCGCCGAGACCAGGATCCGCTGTTGATTCCGCGATACTTCGTCGGAAATGACGGAGAACGGCTTGTGCGTAAGCTGGTGGGATGATTTGGTATCCGGCAACGCGTTTTAAGATTGCGTGACTTCCGACCTGTTTCCCAATGTTATGGAGCGTGACGTCAAACTTGTCAGTGTTATTATCCCGTGCTACAATCACGGTCAATTCATTCGCGAAGCGATCGAAAGCATTCGCGCGCAGACCTGGACTGATTTTGAGATTATTGTGGTTGATGACGGTTCCGATGATCCCGAAACCATTCACGTGCTCAGGAACCTCGATTTGCCGCGTGTGCGGGTGTTTCACACCGAGAACGCTCATCTATCCGCAGCCCGCAATTACGGGATTCGTAAAAGTACGGGTGCGTTTATTTTGACGCTCGATGCCGATGATCGATTCGAGCCGACGTTTATTGAAAAAGGGATGAAGGTATTGAATGAAGAACCCGGAATCGGTGTTGTGACCTGTTTTGTCAAACCCTTTGGCTCCAACCAGGCGGAAGCGTTTCTTCCGGAGGGGGGAGGGGTGGACAACTTCCTCCTGAAAAACAATTGCTGCGGCAACGCTCTTTTCCGCTACCAATGCTGGGTCGACGCGGGCGGGTACAACGAGGCCATGCGCGGATTCGAGGACTGGGACTTCTGGATCGGGGTGACGAAACGCGGGTGGCGGGTGAAGACCATCCCCGAATTCCTTTTCTTTTACCGCGACACCGAGGGCTCGATGTATAAATCCGTCAATTCGCGACGGCCCGAGCTTTTTCGCGCTATTGTTGAAAATCACATCGATCTCTTTCGCGAACACATCGTCGACGTCCTTTACCAGAAGGAACGCAGAATCAAATATCTCAAGGATCACCTGCGCAACCTCAAGGCTTCCCGGTCGGGATGGTCAAGGCTGCGAAAATTAACTCGATTGTCCCGGGTATGGAAAAAACGGAAATAGCGTCGACGGAAACACGGTCCCGGAACCTGGGAACGAACGCCATGGGCACGGACCTCTATTCGCTGGTCAAGCGTCTTTATCCGATTTGCCGGAGTATCACCGGAAATGGGGTGCGCGAGACCCTGGC
>PXDC01000216.1 GCA_003565135.1 Verrucomicrobiota bacterium | reverse complement strand
CGCTGCTGGCGGAGGCCGGGTTCCGGTCGTTGACGCAGCTCCGGGTGGACGAATCGGTGGAGGCGTTTACGGGTGCGGTGGACGAAGCCGGACCTTTCGACCTGTTGCTGGTTTCCGGTGGTTCCAGTGTGGGGAAATACGATCGCACCCGGAACGGGCTCGAGGCTCTGGGGTTCTCTCTCTTGGTGGATCGCGTCAATTCGAGACCCGGTAAGCCGATGATCCTCGCCCGGCGCGGCAACCAATGGGCGTTCGGATTGCCCGGCAACCCGGTGGCGCATTTTGTGGTGTTCCATGTGTTTGTTAAGCGACTCCTTAGGCGATTGACGAACAAACGCCCGGTCGAAAGGCTGAACGCCCGTTTGACCGCCGATACTCCGGCGTCCTCCGATCCGCGGGAAACCTTCTGGCCGGCCCGGTTGACTCAAACGGACACGACCGTCGAGGCGACGCCGATGCGTTGGATCGATTCCGGGGATCTCGCCGCCCTGAACGGTATCAACGCCCTGATCCACTTTCCCGAAACAACCCGGGCCGCGGCCGGTGACTGGGTCTCCGTGGTTCCCTGCCGAGGCTTTCCGCTGTGCGAAACCCGTGTCGACCCAAGACGCGATCAATCGCATTAACCGAACGCTACCGCGAAACCGTCGGCAGCATGGCTCCCATCGGTGGTTGATTAGGTATTATATTCCGAATGGGTTCCTGAAACGATCAAGACGTCATGAAACACGCCGACAGATTCTCTTCCTTCCCGAAGGTTCTCGCCATATCGATCAGCGAGCGCAAAGGGCACTGTAAGAAAAACGTCCAGTTCGGCATGCTCCGTGTGTGCCACGGACTCGTTGGCGCCGCGCATGCGGGGGACTGCATCATGCCCATCCGCTCCCTGTTTGCCAGCGTTGAAGCGTCCGGCGAAATCCGCCTCGGCGATCCGGTCCGGTTGATTGAGCACATCCTTCCACGGCAACCCATGCCCGCACTTGAACCGGTTACCGGATGATTGAAATCCTTCCCTTTCTTCTCGCGACGTTTGCGGTTGCCTTGCTTTACGCGTCGGTTGGTCACGGCGGGGCTTCGGGCTATCTGGCGGTCATGGCCCTGTTCTCCGTCGCGCCCGAATGGCTGCGTCCCACCGCGTTGACCCTGAACGTGCTCGTGTCGTGTATCGGAACTATCGGTTTCTACCGGGCCGGCTACTTCCGCATCAAGTTGTTTTGGCCGCTCGCTCTCAGTGCCATTCCTTTTGCCTGCCTGGGAGGTAGTATGACCGTTGCGGATACGGCGTTCCGTCTCCTGCTCGCGGCCGCCCTCGCCGTTGCGATCATCCGGTTGTTTTTGCCGTCGCCTTCCGGCGAATCACTGCGGACTCCCCGCCCGGCGATCCTTGTCCCTTGTGGCGCGGTCATGGGACTGGTCTCGGGGTTGATCGGAGTGGGCGGAGGCATTTTTCTGACCCCAATGGTTATTCTCATGCGCTGGGCGCCGGCGAAAACGGCGGCGGCCATTTCCGCGCCATTCATCTTCGTCAACTCCGTCGCCGGTCTCCTCGGGCTGCGCCCCGCACTCGGCGATTTTCATCCGGAACTGCCGTGGATGGCCCTGGCAGTTGTCACTGCCGGATGTATTGGAGCGGGGTGGGGCTGTGGATTGGCTAATTCCCGCCAAATCCGCTACGCCCTTGCCGGAGTGCTGGCTCTCGCCGTCGTCAAACTGACCCATTCCTGACATTACAATGAACGTTGGGACCGATTCCGCCTGCGCTTGCTCCGGGAGGCTTCATCCCTTTCAATGGATGCTAGGAAATCAACTCAACTCTCATGGATAATTCTCTCTCCCATCTCAACGCCTGCGGCGAAGCGCACATGGTGGATGTCGGCGGCAAACCGGTCCAAGCCCGAACGGCGATCGCTGGCGGCGAACTGCTTTGCGCCGGCGAAACGCTTCGCGCGATACGCGAAGCGTCGTTGTCGAAGGGCGATGTGCTGGCCGTGGCTCGCGTCGCGGGCATTCAGGCGGCCAAACAAACCGCTGCTCTGATTCCCCTGTGCCACAGCCTTCCGCTTGCCGGGGTGACCCTCGATATTGAAATTGGGGAGGACCGCCTACGGTTGCGGTCGCAGGTCCGCACCGATGCCAGAACCGGGGTGGAGATGGAAGCCCTCACCGCCGTCAGTGTGGCTGCGCTCACGCTGTATGACATGCTCAAGGCCATCGACAAGGGCATGACAATTCAGAACGTTCGGCTCGTGGAGAAGCGGAAACAATGAAAGTCGGCCGGGTCACGCTCAGCGACCGTGCGAGCGCGGGAGTTTATGAGGATCTCAGCGGGCCCGAGATCGAACGGGTGTTCCGCGAGTGTTGGGGAGAAGCGTGCGACTTTGTCGCCCGGCTTTTGCGCGACGAACGATCCCTGATCGCCGCTTCGTTGCACGAGCTGTGCGAGGTCGAGCAATGTCCGCTTGTGATCACTACCGGCGGCACCGGACCCTCGGCGCGCGACGTGACCCCGGAGGCGACCCGGGACGTGATCGACAAGGAGCTTCCCGGGTTTGGCGAGGCGATGCGTATGACAAGTTTCGACACGGTTCCCACGGCGATCCTTTCCCGCGCCACCGCGGGAACCCGCGGGCGATCGTTGATTCTCAACCTTCCCGGGAATCCCCGCGCGGTCGGTGAATGCCTTCCACCCCTGATACCGGCCATCCGTGAAGCGATCCGGCACCTGTCGCCATGAAGATCCTCCATCTCTACATCTCTCCCGGTCACAACTACGTCGGGCATCACGGAAAACCTCCGGGCGAGAATCCGATTCACGAAGTCGACCGGGTTGAATGTGTGGCCGGGCGGGGCATTCGCGGGGACCGATTCTTCGATTACAAACCCGATTACAAGGGACAGATCACCTTCTTCGCCTGGGAGAACCTGGAGCGTATGTGGAAGGAACTCGGGTTGTCGCCGGAGCAACGCGACCCGGCGGCCACGCGGCGGAATGTCATCACCGGAGGCCTCGATTTGAACGTTCTGATCGGGGAGGAATTTAAAATCCAGGGCATCCGTTTTTTTGGCACGGAAGAATGCCGTCCCTGTTATTGGATGAACGGCGCGATACATCCGGCGGCGGAGGAATGGATGAAAGGGCGGGGCGGGTTGCGGGCGAAGATCTTGTCGGACGGTTGGTTGGAAAAGTCGGCCGACTCGGAATACCAGTGATGAAGGCGGTGCCGGCATTCCCGATGGCGGCGGCGGTGATGGCCGGAGGGCGTTCCACCCGGATGGGACGCGACAAGGCCTTTCTGGAATGGCAGGGTCGGCGCCTGATCGACCGGCAGGTCGCGCTTCTGCGATCGCTCGGCCCTGACGAACTTTTCGTTTCGGGGCGCGCGGGGATCGATTACGAACTCGGTGATGTTGCGGTGGTCTGCGACGATGTTGCGGATGCCGGGCCGCTGGCGGGCCTGGCCGCACTGTTGCGGGCGACGACGGCGCAACACCTGTTGATACTGGCGGTGGATATGCCATCGATGACGCCTGAGACGCTCCGCGATATCGTTGCGCAACGCGAACCGGGACGCGGCGTCGTGCCCCGCATCGGGGGAGAGTGGGAACCTCTGGCGGCGGTCTACCCGCGCGAACTGGCCGGGCGGGTGGGGGAGAGAATCCTCGACCGCCGTTATGCCATGAGAGGAT